>JBAQHA010000873.1:0-1792 GCA_049288075.1 Oricola sp. | reverse complement strand
GGAACGAAGGGCCCGGGCGCGATCAGGCCCTGATCGCGGCCAGCACCCGCTCCGGCAGCATTGGCAGCTGGCGTATCCGCTTGCCGCCGGTCAGGGCCGCCACCGCATTGGCTATGGCCGGCGCCACCGGCGGCACGGCGACCTCGCCCATGCCGCCCGGCTTGTCCACGGATTCCAGCACCTCGACCATCACCCGGGGCGTCTCCGACTGGCGAAGCAGGAAGTAGTCGAAGAAGTTCGATTCCTGCACCGCGCCGCCCCTAATCGTGATCTTCTCCTTCAGCGCCGCGGAGACGCCGAAGATCGCGCCGCCCTCGGCCTGCGCGATCGTGGCGTCGCGCTGCACGGCAACGCCCGGATCGACGGCAATCCAGACATTGTGGACGCGGATGTCGCCGGTCTCCCGATCGAGGGAGATCTCGACGATCTCGGCGATCCGGGTGTTCCAGTCGTCGGAGAAGCCGACGCCGAAGGCGCGGTCGCCTTCCGGCTTGCGCGGCCAGCCGGCCATCTCCGCCGCCTTCTTCAGCACCGCCTGCCCGCGCGGATCGCCGGCGAGGAGCTGGAGACGATAGTCCACCGGGTCCTTGCCGAGCGACGCCGCGATCTCGTCCACCATCTGCTCGACGGCGAACTTGGTGTAGCCGGTGCCGACAGCACGCCAGAAACCGACATCCACACCCATGTCGCGCCGAACAAAGTCGAACGCGAAATCGCCGACCCCGTATTGCGTCTCGGCCCCTTCGGTGATGGCCTCGTCCTTTCCGCCCGACTTCTCGTAGTTGTCCGGCTGGGACCGGGCGAAGATCGAATCGGCGACGATGCGGTGCCGCCAGCCGACGATATTGCCGTCGGCGTCGAGGCCGGCCTCGATACGCTGGGCTGTCAGCGGACGGAACTTGTCGTGCTGGACATCTTCCTCGCGGGTCCAGATCAGCTTGACGGGCGCCTTGACCGCCATCGCCACCAGCACGGCATCGACCACGAAATCCACCTCCAGCCTGCGTCCATAGCCGCCGCCGAGCAATGTCTGGTGAACCGTGATCCTGGCCGGGTCGGTCTTCAGGATGCCGGCGGCCGCGAACTGCACGATGCTCGGCACCTGGGTCGGAACCCAGATCTCGGCGGTCCCGTCGCCGGGGATATGCACGATCGCGTTCATCGGCTCCATCGTCGCGTGGTACATGTGATCGGTGGCAAAATCACCGACCATCACCTTCGCCGCGCCGGCGAGCGCCGCGGCCGCGTCGCCTTCCTCGCCGAACACGACGCCCTCGACAGAGCGGTCGGCGGCGAGCGCCAGGAACTCCTGCGTCACCGCATCGCTGTCGTAACTGCCCGCCTTGGCGCTGGCCGTCCATGTAACCTTCAGCATCTGGCGGGCGGCCAGGCACTGGTCGAATTCCGCCGCGACGATGGCCACGCCATAGGGGAGCGGGATCACCGCCTCGACACCCGGCACCGCCAACGCCGCCTTGTCGTCGATCGTGTCCGGGCCCGAGCCGTTGACCGGCGCGCGCACGATGGTGGCGTATTTCTGGCCGTCGACATTGTGGTCGATGCCGAACATCGCCGTGCCGTTGGTCTTGCCGGGTATATCGACGCGCGGCAGCGACGAGCCGATCAGCCGCCAGGCATTGCGCGGTTTCAGGCTTTCCGCGGCGATCTCGGGCAGTTCGGCCGGGACTTTCGCCATGCCCGCCGCCTCGCCATAGGTCATGCGCTTGCCGGAACCCGCATGGATAATGACGCTCGGCTCGGTCGTCAGTTCCGAAAGCGGAACGCCCCACGA
>JBAQHA010000872.1:0-12355 GCA_049288075.1 Oricola sp. | reverse complement strand
GTCAGGAAGTCGGCCTGGTAGCGCGCGCGCCCGTCGGTGAAGTAGGAATAGCGCGGCTGGAACGCCTTGCCGTCCTCCGGGATGACCGTGACCGCCCAGTACTTGTCGGTCATGCCAAGCCAGCCATCCGTGGATTTGCCGGGCGTTACGGCCTTCTCGTCCTCGATCTTCGTGAACTTGAGTTCCGTCAGTCCCTCGGTGCCGGTCACGCCGATCAGGCCCTCATGCAGCACGTAGATCGGCGGCTTCTCGGGCTTGAAGTAGCGGGTCACGCGGCCGTATTCCTGCAGCGACACCGCGCCGCCCGAATTGTTCGTCACCGTATCCTTGATATCGAACATGTACTGGTCGTCGACCGAGATCGTGCGCTTGAAAAGGAGCCCGTTCGGCGCCGAATAGGTCAGTTCGACCGGCGTATCGACCGTCAGCGTCGCGCCTTCCGGCGCCTGCCAGATCGTGTCCGCCGAAGGCGCGCCGTCGCCGACATAGCCGAATTCGCCGAAATAGCCCTCCGCGTCGCCCGAAGGGCTGAGCAGCGTGACGATGGCGGAATCCTTTTTGATCGTCTCGCGGTACTGCTTGAGCTTGAGGTCGTCGAAACGCGCGCCGGCCAGGTTGATCGAACCCGTCAGCGTCGGCGTGTCGATGGTGATGCGGCCGGCTTCCGGCACGTTGGCGGTCTCGCTCGTCGCCGGGGCGGCGGCGCCGTCGACACCGGGCGTTGCCTGCGGCGTCGTGCCGCCCGCTTCCGGCGTCTGCGCGGTCTCGGTCGCCTGCTGCTCGATCTGCGCCTGCCTCTCGGCCTCCATCTTCGGTCCGATATAGAGGATCTGCCATGCTGCCAGGATCACGACGGAGAGAATGATCGTGATGAACAGGTTGCGGTTATTATCCATCGTGCGGTTTCCGGTCCTCTTTCGCGCCGTCCTGGCGGCGCTGCAATTTCGTGTTGGCCTGCGCGAATGCGGAAGAGACATCGGCACACAGGGCATCGAACGGCGCGCGCAGCGCCTTCGGCGTCGAAACGATCACATAGTCATTTCCGCGCGCCATGTCACCCGCGCCATGCAGGCGCACTGCCTCTCGAAGCCGTCGCTTGATCCGGTTGCGTTTGACGGCGTTTCCGTTCTTGCGTGACACCGTGAGTCCGAGGCGGGGAAGATCGTCGTCCGGCCGTTTCAGCGCCTCGACAAGCACGAAAGCGCCGCGGACTTTCGTTCCACGGCGCACGGCTAGAAATTCGGAGCGTTTACGCAAAACGCCATAAGGGTCGGAAGCGTTCTGTTCGGCCGTGCCGGCTGGTTTCGCCGGAGCGGACATCGCACGCGTCGCGGGCGGTCGATCAGGCCGACAGGCGCTTGCGGCCGCGGGCGCGGCGAGCGGAAAGCACTTTGCGTCCGCCGGGAGTAGCCATGCGCGTGCGGAAGCCGTGGCGGCGCTTGCGGACCAGTTTCGAAGGCTGATAGGTACGTTTCATTGTCGTATCCGCCCTCGCCAGGCGGCCCTTGTCTCAATTCTTGCGGTTGGGAACGTGGTCTCCCGGGCCTGCGCAATACACATGCGCCGCCGGAGACGCGCCCGAGCGTTGCGGGCTTATGATGCAACTGAACCGCCAAGTCAATGCCTGTGAAGCCGCCAACAAGGCATTGTGAACCGTGCCGTCACGCCAATCACACAGGCTTGTATCAATGGTTTGTGATTTGTCCTTTACCGTCTGGAACGTCAAATGGCGAGGAGGGGGAAGACCACGCGCCGCCCGAATCCGCAATTGACAGGTAACTCCAGGTGTCCAACGAGACCATCGACATGGACGAAAACGCCGACAAGCCGAAACGGGCGAGCGCCTTGCGTCGTTTCGCGCCGCTGGCCGTCATCGTCGCGGGACTGGTGTTTGCCTATGCGATGGGCTGGCAGCGCTTCTTCTCGCTCACCTTTCTCGCCGACAGTCGCGAAATGCTTCAGGCTTTCGTTGCCGACAACTACGCGCTTTCGCTCGCGGGCTTCGCGGCCGCCTATGCGCTGGCCGTCGCCTTCTCGGTTCCGGCGGCGTCCGTCCTGACGATCTTCTCCGGCTTCCTGTTCGGCTGGCTCGTTGGCGGCATCGTCGTTGCCTTTGCCGCGACCGCCGGTGCGACTGTCGTGTTTCTCGCCGCCCGCAGCGCCTTCGGCGATTTCCTTCGCGACAAGGTGGGCGCGCGCGTGCGACGCCTCGCGGAAGGCTTCGAGAAGGACGCCTTCTCCTACCTGCTCGTGCTGCGCCTGGCGCCCATCTTCCCCTTCTTCGTCATGAACATCGCGCCCGCCCTCTTCCACGTCTCGCTGCGCACCTATGTGACGGCCACTTTCATCGGCATCCTTCCCGGCACTTTCGCCTACGCCTATCTTGGCCAGGGCATAGACAGTGTGCTTGTCGCCGCAAGGGCGGCCGGCAACGAGGTGACGGTGGCGGATCTGGTGACGCGCGACATCACGCTCGCCTTCCTGGTGCTCGCCGCCTTCGCCGCCATTCCACCGATCGTCAAGCGGTTCCGCACCGCCCGTTGAGATCCGTCAGTCCGCAATTCCCAGCCCGTCCGGAGAAGCCGATGCCCGAAATTCTCAGACCCGACATTTGCGTCATCGGCGGCGGTTCGGGCGGGCTCACGGTCGCCGCCGCCGCGGCGGCCTTCGGCGTTCCGGTCGTGCTCGTCGAGGGCGGCAGGATGGGCGGCGATTGCCTGAATTATGGCTGCGTCCCCTCCAAGGCGCTGATCGCCGCCGGCAAGACCGCCGAGACCATGCGGCACGCCGCCGCTTTCGGCATAAGGAATGTCGAGCCCGAGGTCAATTTCGGCAAGGTGCACGAGCATGTGCGCTCCGTCATCGAGGCGATCGCGCCGAACGATTCCGTCGAGCGCTTCACGGCGCTGGGCGTCCGCGTCATCCAGGAATACGGCCGCTTCACCGACCGCCGCACCCTGGTTGCCGGCGACTGCGAGATCAAGGCGCGCCGCTTCGTCGTCGCAACCGGGTCGACCGCCTTCGTGCCGCCGATACCGGGCCTCGACACCGTTCCTTATCTTACCAACGAGACGATCTTCGACCAGACCCGGAAACCCGGCCACCTGATCGTCATTGGCGGCGGGCCCATCGGCATGGAGATGGCGCAGGCGCATCGTCGTCTCGGCTGCGAGGTCACCGTCATCGAGGGGCTGAAGGCGCTCGGCAAGGACGATCCGGAGCTGGCGGCCATCGTCCTCGACAGGATCCGCGCAGGCGGCGTCGTCATTCACGAGGGCGCGAAAGTGACCGGCGTCTCCCGCAAGAGCCATTCGACCGTTACCGTCGCTTACGAGACGCCGGACGGCGCGAGCGAGGTGGTCGGAACCCACATTCTCGTCGCGACGGGGCGCGCGGCGAGCATCGAGCGCCTCGATCTCGAAAAGGCCGGCGTCCGCGTCGAGAAGCGGGCCGTCAGGGTCGACAGCGCCCTGCGCACGTCCAACAAGCGCATCTATGCCATCGGCGACGTTACCGGCGGATTGCAGTTCACCCATGTCGCCGGCTATCACGCCGGCCTCGTCGTGCAATCGATCCTGTTCCGCCTACCCGGCCGCCCGAACAACGGCATTATTCCCTGGGCGACCTATACCGATCCCGAGCTCGCCCATGTCGGGATGACGGAGGAGGCGGCGCGCAAGCAGCACAAGTCCCTGCATGTCCTGCGCTGGCCCTACGCCGAAAACGACCGCGCCCAGGCCGAGCGCAAGACGGTCGGCCTCGTCAAGATCGTCGCTGACCGCAAGGGCCGCATCCTCGGCGCCTCGATCGCCGGCGCCGGCGCGGGCGAGATGATCAGTCTTTTCGCGCTCGCGCTGGCGAAAAAGATGAAGGTCGGGGACATACGCGGTTACATCGCGCCCTATCCGACCATGACGGAAATAGCGAAACGCGCCGCAACGTCCTATTATGTGCCGGCCACACGCAATCCATGGGTGCGGCGGTTGATCGGATTCTTGCGGATATTCGGGTAGCATGGCGACGGAAAACGAAACTGCGGTCACGGCTCCGGAGCAGTTCCGGCCACGGCGACGGCTGTCGGCGAAGATCCTTCTGTTGACGATCCTTTTCGTGATGATCGCCGAAGTGCTTATCTTCGTTCCGTCGGTCGCCAATTTCCGCATGAACTGGCTTGCCGGCAAGGTGAATACGGCCGCTGCCGCCAGTGTCCTGATCGCCTCCGACTCCGAACTGGAACTGCCGCTGAAGACCCAGGACGACGTGCTGATGGCGACCGGCGCCATGGCGATCGCGCTCCGGCTCGGCGAGCGCTCGCGCTTCATCCGGCTGAGCGACACGGTTCCGCCGATCTACGCCCAGGTCAATGTCGCGACCTTCGATGCGGTTTCGGCGATCCGCGATTCCTTCGACACGCTGCTGTTCGGCGGCGACCGCTACCTCCGCGTCTACGGGCCGATCGGCGACAGCGACAACGAGATCGAGCTGATCCTGCCCGACGCGCCGCTGCGCGCGGCGCTGCTCACCTATGCCCGCAACGTGGCGATCCTGTCGCTGATCATTTCCCTCATCACGGCGAGCCTCGTCTTCATGGCGATCAACCGCATCGCCATCCGGCCGATCCGCCGCATGACGCAGTCCATGCTGAATTTCTCGAATGCCCCGGACAATCCGGACGCCATCATCGATCCTTCGGCCCGGGACGACGAACTGGGCATCGCCGAGCGCGAGCTCGCCTCGATGCAGCATCAGTTGCAGGAGACGCTGAAGAACCAGAAGCGCCTCGCCGATCTCGGCCTCGCTGTCTCCAAGATCAACCACGACATGCGCAACATCCTGGCTTCCGCGCAATTGATGTCCGACCGCCTGTCGGCGACCAGCGATCCGGCCGTACAGCGTTTCGCGCCGAAACTGATGCGCACGCTCGACCGCGCCATCTCCTATTCCGAGGATGTCTTGTCCTATGGCCGCGCCGGCGAGGCCGCGCCGCACCGACGCCGCGTCAAGCTCGCCCCGATCGTCGCCGACGTCGAGGAACTGCTCGGCATCGACCCGGCGTCCGGGATCGAGTTCTCCGTCCATATTCCCGACGGGCTGGAGCTCGACGCAGACTCCGAGCAACTGTTCCGCGTGCTGATGAACCTGTGCCGCAACGCCGTCGAGGCGATGCGCGGCGAAACCGATCCGGCGACCGTCAAGCGGCTGTCCGTCTCGGCGGCGCGCATGGGAACGACCACGCTGATCAGCGTCGAGGACACCGGCCCCGGCCTGCCGGCCAAGGCGCGTGAGAATCTGTTTTCCGCCTTCAAGGGTTCCGCGCGCGCCGGCGGCACCGGGCTCGGCTTGGCGATAGCGCATGAACTCGTGCGCGCCCATGGCGGCACGCTGGAACTGCGCGACGACCGCGATTTCGGCGCCCGTTTCGAGATTCGCCTGCCCGACGCCCCGGTCTCGCTGGAACAGGAGAGGGTGCGCCGCAACCAGGCAAGGAACCTTGCCGGTTCGTCCTGACCGCCGCTCCGACGCGCCCGCACTGGCGATTCCGGCCCCGCGCGCCTATCTTCATTTTCCGGTCGAAACGGGCTTGAATTCCGATCCGCAACGGACTACGAAGCCGCTTCGACGCGAACGGAGGCCATTGACGGCCAATTCCGCCAACGCGATGCGCGCCCGTAGCTCAGCTGGATAGAGCACCAGACTACGAATCTGGGGGTCAGAGGTTCGAATCCTTTCGGGCGCGCCATTCTTTTCCATCACCCGGCCGAAGTTTCAGGGATGCGCGTTCCTGAGCGTATCCTGCGCCCTTTCCAGCTTCTGCTCCGGGGTCTTCCCGTTGTCGGTGTTCTGTCCCGTCGCGATCGGTTTCGACATGGATACGCATCCGAATTGAAGGCCGTCGCCGAGCGCGATTGCCTTCGCGCCCTCGGCATGCCAGCCGTGCCGGCGGTAGAAGGGCAGGCCGGAAAGCGTGGCCATCAATCGCAGCGCGCGGATACTCTTGCGTGCCGCGTCCTGTTCGATATGCGCCATCAGCATGGAGGCGATTCCGCGCCGCGCGACCGCCGGATCGACGAACACGCTGCGCACGGTGGCGAGGCCGCTGTTCGCCCGGTCCGCCGCGCCCTCCGTCCGCGCGCTGTCGTAGCCGGGCTCCTTCCTCGACCAGCCGGCGGAGGCCATGACGGCGCCGTTGTGATTGACCGCGACGAAGTAATGCCCCTCGTCGACGACGGCGTCGTCCATCGTGCCGATTCTGGCGATGAAGGCCGCGATTTCCTCCGGCCGGTAGAAGCCGACCCCCAGCGTGGCGAAGGAAAGCTCCTGCATGGCGCGGATGGCCGCTATGTCTCTCTTGTGGGCCGGGCGTATGGCGCAGGGGATTCTTGTCTGAAATTCGGGCATGATTCACTCGTGCGCGGAAGCGCACTCGCCTCCGCGTTCCCTTGTTGTCGGTGATTGGAAGTCCCGCGGCCGTCGCCGCGGTGACATGCCCTCATAATCCGGTGGCCCGCCGTCGATCCAACGAGTAGTTTCAATGCCGCTCATTTGCGCAATTGATGGACCGGGATGGACATAGACCTGCTGAAAACCTTTGTCGCCATTTGCGATGCGGGCAGCTTCACGGCCGCCGCGCGCCATGTCGGTCGCACGCAGTCCGCTGTGAGCCTGCAGATGAAACGGCTGGAGGAATCGCTCGGCCGCCCCCTGTTCCAGCGCGGCGTTCCGGGCGCGGTCCTGACCGAGCACGGCGCGATGCTGCTGCCGAACGCGCGGCGGATCCTGGCGGCGGTCGACGAGACGCTCTCCACGTTCGAACGCGCTGCCGTCGAGGGCATGTTCGTGATTGGAATGCCCGACGACTATGCCCCGCGCCTGCTCGATCCGGTGTTGAAGGCGTTCGCGGCGCTCTACCCGGCGGCGTCGGTCAACGTGGTCATCGACGAATCCCGCGCGATGGTGAAACGGCTGGCGGAGGGATCCGTCGATCTCGCTTTCATAACAGAAGGGGAGGGTCCGTCCTCGGGAGGATCGGTCGCTTTCACGGACGAAATGGTCTGGGCCGCGCCGAAGGAGGGCGACCTTCACCTGCGCGACCCGCTGCCCGTCGCGGTCTGGGACGATGACCGGGATTCCTACGCCGCCTACATGCGGTCGCGCCTGAACGAGATGAAGCGGAGCTACCGGATAGCGGTCGTTTCGCGCAGCCTGACCGGCCTGCGGGGCGCGGTCTCTTCTGGCCTCGCCGTCTGTGCGATGATGCGCAGCGGCATGACGGATGGGATGCGGGAACTGACGGGGGCCGACGGATTTCCGCCGCTCGCGCGTTTCGCGATCCGGCTGGAGAAAGCCCACATGAAGAAATCGGCGACCATGGACGCGCTGGAGCGCGCGCTTCTGGTCGCGGCGGCCGGCGAATTCGGATCGTTACCGCAAGGCGACAAAGCCTGACCGCTCGTCCGGAAATCCAGCAAGTCAGGGACTTGAACGGGTCCAAGGCGATCGCCAATCCGGATTCCCCTGTTCGTGACCGGGCCGGGCGGCGAGCGGGTGGATCCGATCCCGGCAATCTCATCGCGACAGCAGATGGTCGTCCCACAGCCATGACGGTCCGCGCCGGCAACGGTGGGACATGTGAGGGCGAATGCGACGCCCGTGCGCGCGGATGCGCCCGGGATCGAACCGGGCCTTTCTCGCACCCGCGATGCGCCCGTGGCTCCGCTCGATGGGGCGCCAGACCACCATTTCGGGGGCAAATACCCTCCGGCGCGTCATTGCCTTTGCTGGCATCATTGTCGCACAACCCGGATTGAAACGGGCAAGCGGGTGCGTTACGCAACGGCGCGGCAGTTGGGGAATCGGGAGAGGATCGTCGTCAGTGCGGGTTCTCTTTGCCCTTCTTCACATCGGCTACTATCGGCATTTCGAAGCGACGATCAAGGCGTTGCGCGATGCGGGCGCCGAGGTGCATCTGGTCGCGTCGCGATCCCACCATTCGATCACCGCGGACGATTATGACGACGTCGAGTTTTCCATCCGGCCGCTGAAATACCGCGACGAACGCGCTGCGATCCTCAGGCGCCGCGTAGAGCGCGACCTTCTTTTCTATGCGGGCGGGGACTTCGAGAATGCCGGTTTCCTGAGAGACCGTTTCGTCCGCAAACACAGGACGATCGTGCCGCAAAAGGACCTCGATAGCGAGCTTGCCCGGCTGGCGGCCATGTCTCCGGCCAGGAGAAAGCTGTCCGAGTTCAGGCACAGCCTTGTCGAGAGGCGGACAGAGCCGCACCCCGGCGCCATGAAGACGATCAGGAGCACAAGGCCCGATGTCGTCGTCGTGTCCCCGGTCCTGCATTTCCTCACCCCCGAGCTCGAATACATCAAGGCCGCGCGCAGCCTCGGCATCCCGTCCCTCTTTCCCGTGGCGTCCTGGGACAACACGACATGCAAGGGAAGGCTGAAGGCAATGCCGGACAAGATCGCCGCCTGGAACGCGGCGATGGCGGAGGAACTGGTTCGCCTGCACGGCGTTCCCCGGAGACGCATCGTGATAACCGGCGCGCCCGCGCTCGACTGGTGGCTCCACGCTTCGCCACAGATGTCGAGAAGCGAATTCCTCCAGTCGGTGGGGTTGAGCGACCGGCCGGAGCGCAAAATCGTCGCCTATCTCTGCAGCACGAATTCCATCGGCGGCGGAAACAAGCGCGTCGTGGTGGAGGATTGGCTCGCCGCTCTCCGGCGGCACGGCGACGAGACATTGCGCGACGCGCATGTCGTTATTCGTCCCCATCCGGTGAGTGCGACGGACTGGAGTGGGCTCGACCATCCGGGCGCCGCGATCCATCCGGCGCGCGGCGTCAAATACCCGACCACCGCCGAACAGCAGAAGACCTATCTCGAAACGCTGCATCACGCCGACGCGGTCGTCGGTCTCAACACCAGCGCGATGATCGAATCCGCGATCGCCGGCAAGCCGGTGCTGACCTACCGGGGCCATGCCTCCGATCTCAATCAGGCGAGCAACCTCCACTTCCGCCACCTCGCCGAAAGCGGATATGTAAAGGTGTTGCCGAACCTGCCCGACCATCTCGACGAACTGGCGGTTGCGCTGCGGACCGCTTTCGATCGCCGGCCGGCGGAACGCTTCCTGCGCGAGTTCATCCGGCCGTCCGGGACGGACTTGGCGCCGTCGGTCATACTCGCAAACCACATTCTGGGCATGGCCCGGTAGGAGCAGAAAGAAGCCGGTCGCCTTCGTCGGATCCTATGCCTGCGCGGCCAACCGCCGTTCCGCCCGCTTTCCCGCCAGCAGCAGCCCGTACATGGCGACGACGACCACGGTGAGCGCGACGATCTGGTAGGTCTCGATAGCACCGCCGAGCAGGGTCACCGCGATCAGCATCGTCACGGCCGGCGCGGGCACGGTGATCGAGCTTGCCAGCGACACGTCGATATGGCGCACCGCGTGGAACCACAGGATCAGTTCGGCGTAATAGGCGACGCCCATGATGATTGCCGCTTTCTGGAAGGCGAAATCCGTAGCCGTTGCCGACAATGCGCCCGGCCCGCTGGTTATGGCGAGAAGCAGCGCGAGGAAAACGCCCGAGATCGCCAGCCGCGAGACCGTCACCTGGTTCGGCGTCACGGGTGTCGATATCAGCACCTGGCGCAGCATCACATGGGCGACCGCCCAGATCATCGGGATGCCGAGCGCGAAGAGCGACCACCAGGAGATCCCCGACAGCCGCATCGTGCCGCCGGTCGTCAGATACGCGATCGCCGCGATCATCAGCACCGTGAAGCCGATCTCCGCCGCCGACTTGCGTTTCTTCAGGAACGCCGCTTCCAGCCCCATCGCAAACAGCGGATAGGCCTGCAGCGCGATCACCATGTTGACCGCGCCGGCCCTTTCGGCGGCGACGACATACATCCAGGTGGACAGGCCGAACAGCGCGCCGGTGAAGACCATGATCGCGATCGCCCGGCCCTTGGCGGTTGGCTCCTGCGCGGCCTTCCCGCCATTTCGCCGCTCCATGAGAAACAGCGGCACGGCGGCGACAAGCTGCCAGACCGTCAGCCAGAAGGCGAAGGTCAGCCCGTCCGATCCGGCGGGCCGGGCGTTCGACAGGATCGGCATCGCGCCGAGAATCATCAGGCAGGTGAGGGCGAAGGCGATGCCGGTGCGTGCTGACGGGACCAAGCGTGTATCTCGCGAAAGTGAGCGCGGTTTCTGCGTGCCCCGCAGCGTTACATGCGCGTCTTCCGTACTGGCAACGGAAGCATTGCCTCGGTGACAAATCTCCCGCGCGCGCTTTCGCCTGTGGACTGATCCCCGCTGGCGCTGTAATCGGAAGGACGCACGGGCGGTGACCTTGGGGAGGGGCGGCTTGCCACCCACCGGGTTGCCGGCCGTGATGTCTTGAAAGAAACATGCGACCGGGAGAGCGGCTTGAAGATCGGGTCACCTAAGGAAGTGTTCAAGGGCGAGGCGCGTGTCGCCATGACGCCGGACAGCGCGCTTCAGCTTCAGAAACTGGGTTACGATTGCGTCATCGAGACGGGTGCCGGTGAGGCCGCGGGCTTCTCCGACGACGCTTACAGGAAAGCCGGCGTCGAGGTCGTCAAGACGGCCGCCGCCCTGTGGAAGGCCGCCGACGTGATCGCCAAGGTGCGTCCGCCCGAGCCTGCCGAAGCCAAGCGCCTGACCGGGGGCAAGACGCTGATTTCCTTCTTCTATCCGGCGCAGAACAAGGATCTGTTGGAACTCTGCGGGAAGCAGGGCGCCAATGTCATCGCCATGGACATGGTGCCGCGCATTTCCCGCGCCCAGAAGATGGACGCCCTGTCGTCGATGGCCAATATCGCCGGCTACCGCGCGGTCATCGAGGCCGGCGGCAATTTCGGCCGCTTCTTCACCGGCCAGGTCACCGCCGCCGGCAAGGTTCCGCCTGCGAAGGTTCTGGTCGTCGGCGCCGGCGTTGCCGGCCTCGCCGCCATCGGCACCGCGACCTCGCTCGGCGCCATCACCTATGCCTTCGACGTGCGCCCGGAAGTGGCCGAGCAGATCGAGTCGATGGGCGCGCAATTCGTCTATCTCGATTTCGAGGAAGCCCAGGACGGTGCCGCGACGGGCGGTTATGCCGCACCTTCCAGCCCCGAGTTCCGCGAGAAGCAGCTGGCGAAGTTCCGCGAGCTCGCGCCCGACATGGACATCGTCATAACCACGGCGCTGATCCCCGGCCGCGACGCGCCGAAACTGTGGCTGAAGGACATGGTCGAGGCGATGAAGCCCGGCTCCGTCGTCGTCGACCTCGCCGCCGAGCGCGGCGGCAACTGCGACCTCACCGTGCCGGACCAGAAGGTCGTTTCTAAGAACGGCGTCACCATCGTCGGCTACACCGACTTCCCGAGCCGCATGGCCGCGCAATCCTCGACGCTGTATTCGACCAACATCCGCCACATGATGACGGACCTGACGCCGGAGAAGAACGGCACGGTCGCCCACAACATGGAGGACGACGTCATCCGTGGCGCGACCGTGACCTATCAGGGCGCGATCACCTTCCCGCCGCCGCCGAAGATCCAGGCGATAGCGGCGCAAAAGCCGAAGGAAAAGCCGAAGGAACTGACGCCTGAGGAAAGACGCGCGCAGGAAGTGGCGGCCTTCAGGGCGCAGACGAAGAACCAGGTCACCCTGCTCGTCGTCGGCGCGGCGTTGCTGTTGACCGTGGGCCTCGTCGCGCCCGCCTCGTTCATGCAGCACTTCATCGTCTTCGTGCTGTCGGTCTTCGTCGGCTTCCAGGTAATCTGGAACGTGGCGCATTCGCTGCACACGCCGCTGATGGCGGTCACCAACGCGATCTCGTCGATCATCATCCTCGGCGCGCTGATGCAGATCGGTTCGGGCTCGAATCTGGTGATCGCGCTCGCGGGCCTCGCGGTGTTCATGGCCGGAATCAACATCTTCGGCGGCTTCCTCGTGACACGGCGCATGCTCGCCATGTTCCAGAAATCCTAAGGCGGGACGGCAACCATGGAATTCGGATTTACCACGGCAGCCTATGTCGTCGCTGCCGTCCTCTTCATCCTCTCGCTCGGCGGCCTGTCCGGCCAGGAATCGGCGAAGCGCGCCGTCTGGTACGGCATCGCCGGCATGGCGCTGGCGGTATTCGCGACGCTGATCGGGCCCGGCTCCGGCCTGTGGTTCCTGTCGCTGGTGCTGATCGCGGCCGGCGGGATCATCGGCTATTACGTGGCGCAGCGCGTGCAGATGACCGAGATGCCGCAGCTGGTCGCCGCGATGCATTCGCTGGTCGGCCTTGCCGCCGTGTTCGTCGGCTACAACGCCTATCTCGAACTC
>JBAQHA010000871.1:0-4164 GCA_049288075.1 Oricola sp. | reverse complement strand
GCCGGAACAACCGGCAGCGGAAGAACCCGTAACCGAACAGCCCGCCGCCGAAGAGCCTGCTCCCGAGCAGCCGGCGGCCGAAATGGTCGATCCGGAAACGGCCGCACCGGCCGGAGAGCCCGTCCAGGTGACCGAACCGGAACAGCCGCAACTCGTCGTTCCCGACAACCTGACCGATGAGCAACGCACCACGATCCAGGCCGAGGAGCAGCAGCGCCGGGACGATGCGAGGGACCGTCGCGGCGAGCTGCTCGGCGCGGCCGCCATCGGCGCGGCGATCGGCATACTCATCCCGGCGCTCGGCGGCACGGTCGTCGAGGACCAGGGCGACCGCATCATCGTCGAGCGCGACGGTGAATACTACGTGCGCAAGGATGAAAGCAGCCTGCTTCGCGACGGCGACGTCGAGGTGACCGTGCAGCGCCTGCGCGGCGGCCTGACGCGGGAAATCGTGACGCGGCGCGACGGCGTGCAGATCGTAACCATCCGCGATTCGGGCGGCTATATCCTGCGGCGCTCGCGGGTGCTTCCCGACGGCCGCGAATACGTCATCATCGACAATGGAATCCGCGACGACCGCACTTATGTCGATTACGACCGCCGCCTGCCGCCGCTGCGTATAGACATTCCGCGCGACCGCTACATCGTGCCGGCGCGCCAGGCGGACCGGGACGTGATCTACCAGACCTTCATCGCGCCGCCGGTCGAGCCGGTGGAGAACGCCTATACGCTGCGCGAGGTGCGCGAGAGCGAGCGGCTGCGCGCCAAGGTTCGCCGCGTCGACCTCGACACGGTCACCTTCGAGACCGGATCGGCGATCGTGCGCGAAAGCGAGGTGCAGCAACTCGAAGAGCTGGCGCGCGCGTCCCTGGCGCTGATCGACCGCGATCCGTCGACGGTGCTGCTGGTGGAGGGCCACACCGACGCGGTCGGATCGGAGGTCTCGAATCTCGCATTATCGGACCGGCGCGCCGAAACCGTCGCCTGGATCCTGGCCACGCGTTACGACGTGCCGCCGGAAAACATGGTGGTTCAGGGCTATGGCGAGCAATTCCTGAAGATAAACACGCAGAGGGCCGAGCAACAAAACCTGCGGGTCACTATCCGCAACATAACGCCACTGCTTTCGGCCGGTCGATAACTGGCCGAAAGCTGGCAAAACACCGGGGGAGGAGCATTTGAAATTGCCCCTTCCCCAGTAGAATCAGGATGGGCAGTGGAAAATGGCGCGGAAGATTGTCCATATATGGGACAGGGGAATGATTCGGCCGTCGTCCTCTTCAAGCCTGACAAAATGATGTATATATCGTGCTCCATTTCAACTGCCGAAACGAGGGGACAGGTCTGAAGTCATGAGGCTGCCGTCTCTGATCGAGGAGTACAAGAAGTGCGAGGAAGCGCTGCGCGAGGCCATCCGGACGGAGCGCATCGCAAGCGTCCGGGAATGCGATATCCGGATGAACTGGATCAGACGGGTGATTCGGGAATTCGATGCGAAGACGGCGCGCGACCGGCTGCTCCAGACCGAATTTTTCCTTACCCCGATTTCCCAGGCAGCAGACATCCACCCGACGAATTCGCTGTTCGACGATTTGCGGACCATCATCAGGCGCTATGTCGGCGCCGGGGCGGGACCGGGCAAGCCACGACAGACAGTTCGCGCGCCGGTGGTTCCGCGCGTCGATATCGCAGCCATCGTGACGCGGTCGCGACTGCAAGCGGAAGCCATCGAGGCGATCGAGCGGACCGACCTGCGAGTTTCGGTCATCGACCGGGACATGCGCTACACCTACACGTCGCCGGCGAATGCACGTTTCCACGACCGGCCCAGCGACGAGATCGTCGGGCGGCACGTGTCGGAACTGATCGGCACGGAACGCTTCGAAAAGCGCGCGAAGGCCTATTTCGAGAAGTGCTTCGACGGCGAGGACCAGTGCTACTACTTTTATCTGGAAAGCGAGCGCGACGGCATCCATCTGCTGGAGTGCCGGATGCTGAGCGCGCATGACAACGACGATGTGCCGAACAGCGCGATCGTATTGTTGCGCGACCTCACGAACGCCATCATCGACCCCATCGCCTCGGCGGAAGCGAACCGGATCTGACCCTATCGCGGCCGGTCAGAGCCAGCCGCGCCGCTTGAAATAGAGGAAGGGCAGGATCGCCGAGAAGATCATCAACACAATCGCGAAGGGATAGCCGAACGGCCAGTTCAGCTCCGGCATGAAGCGGAAGTTCATGCCGTAGATCGACGCGACGAGGGTCGGCGGCAGGAACACGACGGCGGCGACCGAAAAGATCTTGATGATGGCGTTCTGCTCGATACCGATCATGCCGAGCGTGGCGTCGAGCAGGAAGGTGATCTGCTGCGACAGGAAGCCGGAATGGTCGGCCAGCGAGCGGATGTCGCGATAGAGCGTCTTGATGCCCTCTCGCGTGCCCTTCGTGCTTTTGCCCTGGGCGGCCGCCTGACCGAGGAAACCGACCAGGCGCTCAAGCGTCACGAGGCTCTCGCGGATCTTGGAGGTCAGGTCGCCCTTGCGTCCGATATTCTCCAGAACCTCGCGGAAATCGTCGCCGCTGGCCGGCTTGGCGCCCTTGCGCTTGAACACGCTGCGCGAAATGCCGTCGATATCGCGTCCCACCCGCTCCAGCACATCGGCCAGCCGATCGACGATGGCTTCCAACAGGGCCACGAGGACAGTTTCGCCGGAATCGCAACCGACCCGAACCTTGCCGGCGCGCGGGGGAAAGGTCTGGAAGGCGCGCGGTTCGTGGTAGCGCACGGTGATCAGCCGGTTTTCCGCCAGCACGAAACTGACGGGCGCCATATCCGGATCGTCGCCATCGGTGTGCGCCGGCAGTATCGCCGTCATGAACAATGCGCCGTCCTGGGAGAAAAGCCGCGAGGAGACCTCGATTTCCTCCATCTCCTCCATGGTCGGAACATCGATGCCGAGGCGCGTTTCGAGCAGCTTCTCCTCCTCGTGGCTCGGATCGAACAGGTCGATCCAGACTATGGCGTCGAAGGGGTCCAGCAGGCCGTCCAGCGGCACCAGACGGCCCGCGTCGTTCATGTATCCAAGAATCATCGCGACCGTCTCCCCTGGTCATGCATCGGCTTGCCCCGACAGCCATAGCGCAAACGCGGCGCGGGCGCATGGGGCTTCAGCGAGAGATCAGGCGACCTTGCGCACGATCACGCTGCCGGCGGAATAGCCCGCCCCGAAGGAGCAGATGACGCCGTAGTCGCCGGGCTTCAGGTCCTGCGAATATTTCGAGAAGGCGATGATCGACCCCGCCGAAGAGGTGTTGGCGTAATCCTGCAGGATGTTCGGCTGTTCGCCGGGTTCGGGCGTGCGGCCGAGAACGCGGGCGCCGATCAGGTCGTTCATGCCCTTGTTGGCCTGATGCAGCCACAGGCGCGACAGGTCCTCCGGCTTCAGTTTCTCGTCGGCGAGGTGGCCGAGGATCAGGTCGGTGACGATCGGCACGACCTGCTTGAAAACCTTGCGGCCCTCCTGGCGGAACAGCATGTCGCGGCGGTCTTCCATGTGGCCCTCGCGGGTGCGGCGCAGGAAGCCGTTGTTGTTGCGAATGTTGTTGGAGAACCGCGTCAGGCAGCGCGTCGAGACGATGTCGTAGCGGCCGGGGGCGTCGGCGAGGTCGGAACGCTCCAGCACGACGGCGGTGCAGACATCGCCGAAGATGAAGTGGCAGTCGCGGTCGCGCCACTCGAGATGTGCCGAGCAGATCTCCGGATTGACCATCAGGATGCGCCGGGCCGAGCCGCAGCGGATCATGTCGGCGGCGGCCTGGATGCCGAAGGTGGCCGACGAGCAGGCGACATTCATGTCGAAGGCGAAGCCGTCGATGCCGAGCGCGTTCTGGATCTCGATGGCAATGGCCGGATAGGCGCGCTCGTGGTTGGAGGCGGCGCAGATCACGGCGTCGATGTCCTGCGCGGTGCGGCCGGCGTTTCCGAGCGCGACTTGCGCGGCGGCGAGCGCCATCTCGGCCATGACCGATAGTTCCTCGTCGGCGCGCTCGCGCAGGACCGGGTGCATGATTTCGGGATCGAGCGTGCCGGTCTTGTCGAGCACGTGGCGGCTCTCGATGCCCGACGCCTTGACGATGAAACCCTCGTCGGACAGAGGCACCGGT
>JBAQHA010000870.1:0-2357 GCA_049288075.1 Oricola sp. | reverse complement strand
GCCTCGACCAGTTCCGACTGGCCGTTGCCGGAGACGCCCGCGATGCCGACGACCTCGCCGCCCTTCACCTTCAGGCTGAGCCCGTCGACGATGGGCTTCTCCTCCTCGTCATTGACGACAATGCCCGCGAGTTCCAGCTCCACGCCGCTCTCGACGCCGGTCTTCCGCTCGGCGCTTTTGCGAATTTCCGCCTCGCCGATCATCATGCGGGACATTTCGGATGTCGGCAGGTCCGTCACGCTGCCGCCGCCGGCGTATCTTCCGCGCCGAAGCACGGACACCTTGTCGGCGAACGCCGTTACCTCTCGGAACTTGTGGGTGATCATCAGCACGGTGATGTCGCCGGCGCGCGCCATGTCGTGCAGCAGACCCAGCACCTCGTCGGCCTCGCCCGGCGTCAACACCGAGGTCGGCTCGTCGAGGATCAGGAAGTGCTGGTCGAGATAGAGCTGCTTGAGGATTTCCAGCTTCTGTTTCTCGCCCGCCGAAAGATTGGCGACCGGCTCCGTCAGCGGCACGCGAAACGGCATCCGCTCCATGAAGGCGTCGAGCGCGGCGATCTCCTTCTTCCAGTCGATGACGGCCGGCACGTCGGCGCGACTGATCACCATGTTCTCCGCCGCAGTCAGGCATGGCACCAGCGTGAAGTGCTGGTAGACCATGCCAATGCCGGCCGCGCGCGCGTCCTGCGGATGACGAACGACTGTTTCCTGGCCATTGACCAGCAACTGTCCGCGCGTCGGCTGGTAGAACCCCATGATGCATTTCACCAGCGTCGACTTGCCGGCGCCATTCTCGCCGAGCAGCGCGTGGAACTCGCCCGGCTCGACCTTGATCGACACGTCGTCGAGTGCGACGAGAGGTCCGAAGGTCTTGGTCATGCCGACGGTCTCGATGCCGAAGGCTCGGCTTTCCGCATGCGGTTCGATCGCGGCGGGGAATGCGGTCTGGATCGCGGCGTCCATCACAATGTCTCCAGCGCTTTCAGGACCTTGTCGCTCGTCGCTACGGCGCCGAACACGCCGCCCTGCATCTTGACCATGTCAATGGCGGCGAGATGGTTTTCCAGTTTCGTCGCCGCTGTGCAGTCGGACAGCAGCAGGCACTCGTAGCCCCGATCGTTCGCGTCTCGCATTGTCGTATGAACGCAGACATCGGTCGTCACGCCGGTCAGCACGATGTTGCGAATGCCCTTCGTTTGCAGCACGAGATCGAAATCGGTTGCGAGGAAAGACCCCTTGCCCGGCTTGTCGATGATCGGCTCGCCGGCAACCGGCTGCAATTCCGGAATGATCTCCCAGCCGGGCTCGCCCCGCACCAGGATGCGCCCGCACGGTCCCTGATCGCCGATACCCGCGCCGATTCGCTGCGAGCGCCAGCGCTTGTTGGCCGGCAGGTCCGAGAGGTCCGGCTTGTGGCCCTCGCGGGTGTGGATGACGGTCATGCCGGTCCTGCGCGCCGCCTCCAGCAGCCGTGCGATCGGCTCGATCGGCGCGCGGGTGAGCGAGATGTCGTAGCCCATGGAATCGACATAGCCGCCCGGCGCGCAGAAATCGGTCTGCATGTCGATCACCACGATCGCAGTGTTGGCGACGCGCAGGTCGCCGTCGAAGGGCCACGGATAGGGATCGGACTCGATCGTTCTCCCGCCCGGCGCCATCGTCGCGGCAATCCGCTCGTCGAGTGTCGTGTCCATCGCCTACTCCGCCGCCTCGCGCGCTTTCTCGCCATGGAGGCGCGTCGGCTTCGCAAATCCGCAGGACGTGCCGTCGGTGTGGACGACCTCGTCTTCCCATGGCAGCCGGTATTTCCCCGCCACCATGTCGGTCATGAATGTGTAGGGGCAGTCCTGCGCCCCGCCCTTCACCGCCACATAACCGCGATGGCCGAGCTGATAGATGTTGTTTTCGACCGACCAGTGCTTGCGCGCCTCGCGCACCAGGTCGGGCCGCACTTCCGCGGTGATGATCTCGTCAGGACGTCCGGTCGTGCCGTGGGCGATCACCGTGCCGTCGAAATTGACGATCATCCCCTCGCCCATGGAATCGAATGTCCCGTCCGAGCCGCACATGCAGACACTGGCCGTCACCATCAGGTTGTGGAAGGAATTGGCCTGATTGGTGAAGCGCCAGCTGTCGCGGATCGGCGCGGTGTAGCCCGCCGTACGCAGCATGATCTCCGCGCCCTTGTAGGCGCATTCGCGCGCCATTTCGGGGAACATCCCGTCATGGCAGATGATCAGCGCCAGCTTGCAGCCCTTCGGTCCGTCGATGACCGGAATGCCGAGATCGCCCGGCTCCCAGGGCTCGACCGGCACCCAGGGGTGCAGCTTGCGGTAATAGAGCTTCAATTCCCCC
>JBAQHA010000869.1:0-2882 GCA_049288075.1 Oricola sp. | reverse complement strand
GGTGGTCGAGAAGTTCGTCATGCAACTGGAAGCGCAGCTTTCGGAGCGCGGCGTCATCTTCGAACTGTCGGATGAAGCCATCTCCTGGCTTGCCGACCGCGGCTACGACGAAAAGATGGGCGCCCGTCCGCTCGGCCGGGTGATTCAGGAGTATATCAAGAAGCCGCTGGCCGACGAGGTCCTGTTCGGCAAGCTCAAGAAGGGCGGCACCGTGAAGGTTACGGTGGAGAAGGACGAGCTTGGCGAGACGAAGCTGAAACTCGAATCGGTCGCCGACGAGCCGCGCGCCAAGCCGAAGCGGCAGACGCGCAAACCCGCCGCGAAGAAGAAGCCGGTCCCGGTCAAAGCGGTGGCTGTCGCCAGCGATGTCGTTGATGCAGACGAGGTGCCGGCGCCGAAATCGAAGCCGTCGGTACCCAAGATACCGCGCAAGTAGGCGCAGCGATCATCGATCGGAAACGGGCGGGATTTTCCCGCCCGTTGTTTTTTGCGCAGCGCTCTCGTCAATGGCCTGTGTGCATGCTAGCGCGGAACCATGCATTCGGCCTCGCATGATCTCCCGGATAACGGTTCGGCGCTGCTCTGGTTCGGCAGGGGCATGCGCAACATCGTTTCGCTTCCCGCCGTGATCCTGATGAGCGCCTTCGTGGGCTTTGCGGGGTTCGCGCGCGAAAGCGGTATCGATCTCATGCACGCGGTTTTCATGACCGCGACGATCTGGGCGCTGCCGGCGCAGGTGGTGCTGATTGCGGCGATCAATTCCGGCATGGCGCTGGTTCCGACATTCATCGCCGTGACGCTGTCCTCGGTGCGCCTTATGCCGATGGTGACGACGCTGGTCCCGGAATTGCGCGCCGAAAAGACCCGGACCGTCACGCTGCTCTTCCTGTCGCATTTCGTGGCCGTGACGTCCTGGGTGATGGCGACCGAGCGGATCGGCAGGGTGCCGAGACGGTTTCGAACGGCCTTTTTCGCCGGATTCACGGTAACGCTGACCAGTATCAACACCCTGATCGTGGGCGCGGTCTACGAGTTCGCGACCGACATCCCGGCATTCCTCCTCGGGGCGCTGTTCTTCCTGACGCCGATCTATTTCCTGACGTCGCTGTGGGCGACGGCGCGCGACCAAGTCGTCAAGTTCGCCATGGTGTTCGGGCTGGCGCTGGGACCGGTCTTTCATGTCCTCGCGCCGGAGTTCGATCTGTTGCTGGCCGGAATTTCCGGCGGCGTCCTCGCGTTTCTCACGGGACGCATATTCGCGGGACCGGCAAAGGGAACCGGGGAATGAACTATACGAGCATCGACGCCTGGTGGTGGCCGTTCGCCTTCATCCTGATCGTCGGCTGGCTGGCGACCGATCTGTGGCGTTTTGCCGGCGTCCTGCTCGGCAGGCGGTTGAGCGACACCTCGCAGGCGTTCGTCTTCGTCCGCGCCATCGCGACATCGCTGGTGGCGGCGGTCATTTCGCGGCTGATCCTGTTTCCGTCGGGCGCGCTCGCCGATACGGCGCTCGCGTTGCGCGTCGGCGCGGCGGCGTTGGGATTCGCCGCTTTCCTGCTCGCCGGCCGGCGCGTCATCGCCGGCGTGAGCGTCGCACTCATCGCGCTGATTGCCGGAATGGCGGCCGGTTTCTAGCCTTCGAGTGCAGCAATCAGCTTCTTCGCATTGCCGGCGAGGATTGCCGGGTCTTCCATCTTGTCGACATGCTTGCGCAGTCGCACGCCGGCGACGCACGGAATGACATGGACGTGCAGGTGGAAGACCGTCTGGCCGCTGGCGGCTTCGTTGAATTGCCGGATCACGACGCCATCGGCGTTGAAGGCGCGCATCGAGGCGTTCGCGATTTTCTGGACGACGGCAAACAGCTTTGCCAACACGGCAGGATCGGCGTCGAGGATGTTGCGCGACGGCGCCTTCGGGATCACCAGCGTATGACCGTCCGATTCCGGCATCACGTCCATGATCACGATACAGTCGTCGTCCTCGTAGACCCGGTGGCTCGGAATGTCACCACGGAGGATCTTCGCGAAGATGTTGCTGTCGTCATAGGCGGCGGTCATGGTCTTTCTCCGGGCAAGTCTCGGGTCCGGTTTAGCGAAGCCTTCGGGGAGCGGCAAGACGACGCCGCGCACTCGTTCAATCCTCGTCGGTAATGCGTCTGTCGACCTTCCGGAAGGGTCCGTGCTCGGTCAGCGCTTCGCCGAAGCGCGCGACTTCGGCTCTCTCGTGCTCCAGGTAATCCGCCACCGCTCCGCGAAAGCCCTCATGGACGATGTAGTGGGCCGAATGGGTGGTTACCGGCAGGTAGCCGCGCGCCAGCTTGTGCTCGCCCTGCGCGCCGGCTTCGACGTATTCGAGCCTTGTCGCGATCGCGAATTCGATCGCCTGGTAGTAGCAGACCTCGAAATGCAGGCAGGGATGATGCTCGATACATCCCCAGTGGCGGCCGAACAGACGGTCGCCGCCGATGAAATTGATCGCACCGGCGATGTAGCGGCCGTTGCGTTTCGCCATCACGAGCAGGATGTCGTCGGCCATGGTCTCGGCGATCAGCGAATAGAACATGCGGTTCAGATAGGGCCGCCCCCATTTCCGGCTGCCGGTATCCATGTAGAAGGCGAAGAAGGCGTCCATGACGCTTTCGGTCAGGTCGCTGCCGGTCAGCCATTCGATGGTGATACCGTGCTCGCGGGCGGTCTGGCGCTCCTTGCGGATGTTCTTGCGCTTGCGGGAGGCGAGCGTCTCGAGGAAACCGTCGAAGTCGGCGAAACCATCGTTGCGGAAGTGGAATTGCTGGTCCGTGCGATGCAGGAAGTCCGCGCCTTCGAGCGCGACAATGTCGTCGTCGGACGCGAATGTCACATGCGCCGACGACACGCCGA
>JBAQHA010000868.1:0-6810 GCA_049288075.1 Oricola sp. | reverse complement strand
ATGGCCCCGGCCGAAGCCACCACGCCCGTCGAGGCCGCGACCAAGGAGGAAACGGCGCCGGAACCGGAAACCGTAACCGAACCGGCCGAGGCCGGGACGCCGGCGGAGACCGCCGAAGCGCCTGCTGTCGAGATCGCGGAAGCGGCCGCCGAACCTGCGGCGGAAGCCGGGGAAGAACCGAAGCCCGTCATGGTCTGGTACCAGGTCCGCGGCGATCGCAACCGGCGTCCCAACCGTCCGCAGGGACAGCGCGGCGACGGCCAGCGCCGCGAAGGTGGCCAGCAGCGCCCCGAAGGCCAGCGCGCGGACGGCCAGAGGCACGAAGGACCGCGCCGCGAGGGACAGCGGCCCGACGGCGACAACCGCCACCGGCACAAGGGAGGAAAGGGCAAGTTCCAGGGCAAGCGCGATGGCGACGACCGGCAGGGCAAGCCGAAGGGCGAGCCCTTTGCCACCGCCCGCCCGCCGCGCCGCGAGACGCCGATCGACCCGAACTCGCCCTTCGCCAAGCTGGCGGCCCTGAAGGAACAGATGAAGAAGTAATGGTTGGGCGCCATGAGCGCTGACCGGCAGCGCATCGACAAGTGGCTGTTCTTCGCCCGCGCGGCGAAATCCCGCACCCTTGCCGCCAAGCTCGCCCAGTCCGGCCACATCCGTGTCAATGGCGCCAAGATCGCCCAGGCAAGCCACGAGGTGAAACCCGGCGACGTCCTCACCATCACGCTCGACCGCCGGGTGCTGGTCTACAAGGTGATCGATTGCGGCACGCGGCGTGGCCCCGCGACCGAGGCGCGCACTCTGTACGAGGACATTTCTCCCCCGCCGCCACCGAAATCCGGCGGCCCGCTCGACCGAATGGTCGCCAGGCGCGATGCCGGCGCGGGCCGCCCCACGAAGAAGGAACGGCGCGCGCTGGAGAAATTGACCGGCGACGACGATTGACGCCGACCGAGTCGCCGGGATAAGGCCACTGCAACGTTACAGTGACTTCCCGGAGGCTGCACGATGAGCTTCTCCTTCCGCCGTTCCGATTTCCCGGACGGTTTCCTGTTCGGCGCGGCGACCGCTGCCTACCAGATCGAGGGATCGTCCTTCGGCGGCGCGGGCCCGTCGCACTGGGACACGTTCGCGGTCACGCCCGGCAACGTCGTCAACGCCGAGACCGGCGCTATCGCCTGCGACCACTATCACCGCTATGGCGAGGACCTCGACCTGATCCGTTCCGGCGGCTTCGACGCCTACCGCTTCTCCACCTCCTGGGCCCGCGTCATGCCGGACGGCAAGACCGTCAACCCGGAAGGGCTCGATTTCTACGACCGCCTCACCGACGCGATGCTGGAACGCGGCCTGTCACCCTACCTGACGCTCTATCACTGGGACCTGCCGGCGGCGCTGTCCGACCTAGGCGGCTGGCGCAACCGCGATGTCGCCTCCTGGTTCGCCGACTACGCGCG
The DNA here is from genome assembly GCA_049288075.1 of Oricola sp. Classification (GTDB taxonomy): domain Bacteria; phylum Pseudomonadota; class Alphaproteobacteria; order Rhizobiales; family Rhizobiaceae; genus Oricola. The sequence continues at coordinate 5,356 of JBAQHA010000868.1, read as the reverse complement.
GATCGTTATGCAGCGCATCGGCGATCGGATGCAGGCTGTCGCCACGATCAACGAACCGTGGTGCGTGTCCTGGCTGAGCCACTTCCTCGGCATCCATGCGCCCGGCCTGCGCGACATCCGCGCCGCCGCCCGCTCGATGCATCACGTACTGCTGGCGCATGGCCGCGCCATCGAGGCATTGCGCGCCGACGGCTACGGCAATCTCGGCATCGTGCTCAATTTCGAGCACCCCAATCCCGCCTCCGACCGGACGGAGGACGCCGCCGCCGCGAAGCGCTACGACGGCTTCTACAATCGCTGGTTCATCCAGGCGATCACGCAGAAATCCTATCCCGCGGAGATCCTGGAAGGCTTTGCCGGCCACATGCCGGACGGCTTCGAGAAGGACCTCGAAACGATCGGCCGGAAAATCGACTGGCTCGGAGTCAACTACTACACACGCGCCAATGTCGCGCACGATCCCGACAGCGCCTGGCCTTCGGTGAAGAACGTGCCCGGGCCGCTGCCGAAGACCGACATGGGTTGGGAGGTCTATCCCGACGGGCTTCACGGCATCCTCACCCGGCTTGCCCGCGACTACACGAAGGACACGCCGATCTACGTCACCGAAAACGGCATGGCCTGGGACGACCGTGTGGAGAACGGCCGCATCGACGACGCCGAGCGGGTGTCCTATTTCGACAGCCACCTTCAGGCGGTGCGCCGCGCGATCGCCGACGGCGCTCCCGTGAAGGGCTATTTCGGCTGGTCGCTGCTCGATAACTACGAATGGGCGCTCGGTTACGGCAAGCGCTTTGGCCTCGTTCATGTCGACTACGCGACGCAGAAGCGCACGCCAAAAGCCTCCTTCGAGGCATTCCGGCAGGCAATCGGGCGCAATTAGGCGCATATTCCAACCGAAGCCCGATCGGCGCGAAATCCTTTCCCGCGCGCGCCCTTTTGCCCACTTGCACCCGTCCGGCAAAGCCGTTACCCATCCGCCCCGGACTGAAACGGCCGGCTGCGACCGGTCGCAGCTTACCCTGGAGCATGCCCGTGACCTATATCGTCACCGATAATTGCATTCGCTGCAAATATACCGACTGCGTCGAGGTCTGCCCCGTCGATTGCTTCTACGAGGGCGAGAACATGCTCGTCATCCATCCCGACGAGTGCATCGATTGCGGCGTCTGCGAGCCGGAATGCCCGGCGGACGCGATCCGCCCGGACACCGAGCCGGGTCTGGAGAAGTGGCTTCAGATCAACACCGAATATGCCGAGAAATGGCCGAACATCACGGTCAAGAAGGATCCGTTGCCCGAAGCCAAGGAGATGGACGGCAAGGAAAACAAGTACGAACAGTACTTCTCGGCCGAGCCCGGCGAGGGCGACTGAGCGCACGCAAAGTGCGCGACCGTCGCCCTATCGACGCCTGACGAAACCTGTCGTCCTCACCGCTGCTTCACCTTGTAGTGGGACACCCGGTTTCGCCCGCCCCGCTTGGCGGCGTAGACCGCGGTGTCGGCCGCCCTGATGAGGCCGTCCGGCGACTCCGCCTGTTCCGGATGGGTCGCCACGCCGATACTCACCGTGATCCCGATCTTTTTACCGCCGCCGATGTCGAAGCGCTGACGCTGCACTTCGGCGCGCAGGCGCTCGGCGATCTGCATTGCCACAACCTCGTCCGTCTCCGGCAGGATCACCGTGAACTCTTCGCCGCCATATCGGCAGACATGGTCGACTGCGCGAGCCTGCCTCACCAGCAAATCGCTCAAGCCCCTGAGAATGGCGTCGCCGGCCTGATGGCCGCAGTTGTCGTTGACCTGCTTGAAGTGATCGATGTCGATCATGAGCAAGGATACGGGACGGTTGAAACGCCGGGTGCGCGCCGCTTCTTCCTTCAGCAATTCGTGGAACGTGCGGTGGTTGAACAATGCGGTAAGGCTGTCGCGGCGCGCCAGTTCTTCCGCCTGCTCCGCGCGCTTGCGATCGGTGATATCGCGCGCTACCGCCAGAACGCCCGCGATCCCGCCATCGGCGACATAAAAGACGCTGGCGTGGTACAGAACCTCGGTCAGCCTTCCCGACACATGCCTCATGGTCAGGGGATAGTTCCTGACGGTCCCGTTCGTGAACGCTTCCCGGTAACCGGCATCCGCCTTGTCCGGGTCGGTGAAATATTTCGAGAAATTGCTGCCGATCAGCGTCTCGCGCGGCACGCCGGTTCCCGTGACCGCGGCCTCGTTGGCATCCATGATCTCGCCTGAGGTGCTGATTGTTACCAGCGGATCCAGGCCGGCCTCGATCAGGCTTCGCGCATAGAGGGACGCAAGGCGCAACCGCTTTTCCGCCGACTTGCTATCGGTGATGTCGCGGATGCGCATGACAGCACCCTGGATTACTCCGGATGGCCTGTGTAACGGGGCCATGACGGATTCGTAGAAACGTTGGCCGCCCGCGCCCGGGGCCTGATAGGCGATCTCCCTTTGCGGGATGCCCTTGCCGTTGATGCCAGCTCCGAGTCGCCTGGCCTCGCCAGTATCCCGCATGAACTGGATCTCGTCCGGAACCCGCCCCAGAGACGTCTCCCTGGCCTCCCCGCAGATCTGCTCCATGACGAGGTTCCATTCCGTGATCCGCAGGTCGCGGTCCACGGCGAGGATGCCGTCGGGGCTCGACCTGATCAGGGTCCGGGCATATTCGAGGGCCTGACGGAGCGATTCGTCGGCCTCCCGGATCTCGGCGCCATAGGCTTCCAGCTCTTCGCCAAGAATGTTGATGCCGGCGATCACGCCATCGATGGCGCTGTTGTCGTCCCGAAGCTTGCCCCTGGCCGTCAGATCGCCAGCGGCAAAGCTGAAGATGACGTCGAGAATTTCCGCGAGCCGCGGGTCGTCCCCGGCGCCATCGGCGGGGACGCTCAAGCGACAAACCCCTTCAACCACTCCATCGCCTCGTCCTCCGAAGAAAAGAGGCAAGTGGGAAGGCGTGGATTGCTGAGGCCGAGATAGAAGTTGCCAAGGACGGTGCTGACCGGCGAGCCAATGATGATGGCGGCCGCGCTTGCGCACTCGGCGGCCTCCTCGCTCGCATAGAAATGGCGGGCGTCCCTGGACAGCGACCGCATGGTCTTGGTGTCAATGAAGAGGGGCAATCGCTTTCCGCCGCTCATTGCCTTGTAGACGGCCATCGTCTCCTGCGCATCCTCCAGCGTCACCTCTGCACCGGGCGAGTGGATGATGCGGCAGATGCCGTCCTCCCCCACCCACACCCTGGCGACCCGGCTGGCGTGTTCCTCATGCATTTCCGCGCGCTCCCCTTCACATGCTCCGAGCCGCCACTGCATGTTGATGAGAAAAACGGCTCCTCGTGCGATCCAAGAACGAGCGCGGCTCCGGAACGGGCCACCGGAGGCGCACCGCCTTGAAAATCGGACTGCACGATCTTAATTACGTATGGTAAATCAAACATGCTAAACATGCGTCGGCCTGAAATTTGTGCAACGCATTGAAAAACGCGGTTTTTTGTGATAGTGATGCAAATATGTCATCACACGTCATGCGCTTGGGCTTTTTGACGCTCCCTCTTTGAAGGAACGCTTTGGCGACCGGTGTTTATCGGGTCGGTCCCTGTGACCACTTTCCGGTTCCCGGTCGAAGCGTCTGCACGCGTGTGGAATGACGGCTAACAAGCTCTGGTCCCAAACCGGAATCGTCCGGCGGGCACCCAGACAGGGAGTAAGCATAGTATGGCGGCTGCCTCTAAGAAAACGTCTCAACGTCATGGATTCAAGACCGGCGAATTCATCGTCTATCCGGCCCATGGTGTGGGGCAGATTGCGGCGATCGAAGATCAGGAAGTCGCGGGCCACAAGCTCGAGCTTTTCGTGGTCGAGTTCCAGAAAGACAAGATGCGCTTGAAGGTTCCCGTGGCGAAGGCCGTGGCCATTGGCATGCGCAAGCTGTCCGAGCCGGGCTTCGTCGAACGCGCGCTCAAGATCCTGCAGGGCCGTGCCCGCGTGAAGCGCACCATGTGGTCGCGCCGCGCCCAGGAATATGACGCGAAGATCAATTCCGGCGACCTGATTTCGATCGCCGAGGTCGTGCGCGACCTTTACCGTGCCGACAACCAGCCGGAACAATCCTATTCCGAGCGCCAACTCTACGAGGCTGCCCTCGATCGCATGGCCCGCGAGATCGCTGCAGTGAACAAGATCTCCGACACGGAGGCCGTTCGCCTGATCGAAGCGAATCTCAACAAGGGGCCGAAGCGAGGTGCCAAGGCGGAAAACGACGAGGCCGACGCCCAGGAAGAAGCGGCCTGATCGTCAGGCACCGCCTCACAAAAATGTGAAACCCGGCCCTTGCGGCCGGGTTTTTTGTTTTGACGCATAGACTTAGGCCCGACGTTCACTCTGCATTGACGGCTTGTCCAGAACCTCCGTGATCCATCCGCCACAAAAAGGCGTATTCTGAATGAACGTTAAAAGAAGTTCATGGCAGGGAGAGCGACATGAGTTCGGATCTGGCACGGAGAACGATGGTCAGGGCCGCGATGGCCGCGCCCTACCTGGAACGCGAGGAAGAGCACGACCTCGCCGTTCTCTGGAAGGAAAAGCAGGACCAGGACGCCCTGCACAAGATCACCACCGCCCACATGCGGCTGGTCATCTCCATGGCTTCGAAGTTCCGCAATTTCGGCCTGCCGATCAACGACCTGATCCAGGAAGGCCATGTCGGCCTGCTCGAGGCGGCGGCCCGTTTCGAGCCCGAGCGAGAGGTGCGCTTCTCCACCTATGCGACCTGGTGGATCCGCGCATCGATGCAGGACTACATCCTGCGCAACTGGTCGATCGTGCGCGGCGGCACGTCTTCGGCGCAGAAGGCGCTGTTCTTCAACCTGCGCCGGCTGCGCGCCCGGCTGTCCCAGTCCGGCGCCAACATGACGCTTACCGCCATGTATAGCCAGATCTCCGACACGCTTGGCGTTTCGGAGAAGGATGTCGCGCTGATGGATTCGCGCCTCTCCGGCCCCGACACGTCGCTCAGCGCCCCGGTCTCCGACGAGGAAAGCAGCGGCGCGGCGCGGATGGATTTCCTGGTCGACGACCGGCCGCTGCAGGACGAGGTGGTCGAGAGCGTCATCGATGACCAGCGCCGCAGCGACTGGCTGCGCGACGCCCTCGACGTCCTCAACGACCGCGAACGGCTCATCATCACCCAGCGCCGCCTGACCGAAGAGGGCGCGACGCTCGAATCGCTCGGCAGCGAACTCGGGATATCCAAGGAACGCGTGCGCCAGATCGAGAACCGGGCGCTGGAGAAGTTGCGCGGCGCGCTGGTACGCGGCAATCCCGACATGGCGGCGATGCACCACG
>JBAQHA010000867.1:0-8125 GCA_049288075.1 Oricola sp. | reverse complement strand
ATCGTGTTCCTGGCGGCCGGTTTCGGGTCGTTGCCTGGCATATCCGGCGGTTCGGTTACGACCGCCTTGCGACGGGAAAAAGCTGCTAACTGCATGGCACGTAACGGCGTCCCCCAACCCTTGTCGGTTCGAGTGTGAGACAAATTAGTGTCAAATCCGTGAATTCGCGGATCGTCACTTGTGGCCGTGATAGACGGCTTGCGGATCGAAGCGCGGGGGATCGGCTTCGTCCATGACAAGCGTCAATTTTCCATCCGGTCCGATTGTCACGCTACGGTAGAAGCAGCTTCGCCTGCCCGTGTGGCAGTTGGCGCCGTTTCCCGCCGTCTCGACTTTCAGGAGGACGCAATCCTGATCGCAATCGATCCGGATTTCCCGGACGGTCTGCATGTTTCCGGAGGTTTCGCCCTTTTTCCAGATCGCCTGGCGCGAGCGCGACCAGTAGTGGGCGATGCCGGTATCTATGGTCAGCGCAAGCGTTTCGGCGTTCATGTGCGCGACCATCAGGACGGTGTTGTCGCCGGCATCGACCGTCACGGCGGTGATCAGCCCGTCGGCATTGAAGCGCGGCGAAAGTATATCGCCCGCCTCAAGTTCGGAGCTGGAAACGGGCGATGGAAAGTAAGTTGGGGTATTTTCGCTCATGCAACGGCTCTACGCCGCCGTACCGGCACGATCAAGCGGCGCGGCCGCCGCGCACCATCGTGATGAAGCGCATCTGCTCGGCCGGATCGTCGCGGAAGGCGCCGGTAAAGGTAGTGGTCAGCGTCGTCGAGCCCTGTTTGCGAATGCCGCGCATCGCCATGCACATATGCTCGGCCTCGATCATCACGGCGACGCCGCGCGGCGTCAGCGCATCGCCGATCGTCGTCGCAATCTGCGCGGTGATCGATTCCTGCGTCTGCAGGCGCTGGGCGAAAATGTCGACCACGCGGGCGATCTTGGACAGCCCGAGTACGCGTCGGTCGGGCAGGTAGGCTACGTGTGCCTTGCCGATGATCGGCACCATGTGGTGTTCGCAATGAGAGTGGAACTGGATATCCTTGACCAGGACGATGTCGTCGTAGCCGGCGACTTCCTCGAATGTGCGGTCGAGCACGTCCCGCGGATCCAGGTCGTAGCCCGCGAACATTTCGCGATAGGCCTTGGCGACGCGCTGCGGCGTCTCCAGAAGACCTTCGCGGTCCGGGTCATCGCCGGCCCACCGGATCAGCGTGCGGACGGCGGCCTCGGCCTCTTCCTGCGTCGGGCGCGCGGGATTTTCGTTCGCGCGCTCCTTGTCGGCCGGATCGGTCAGGGCGCTGACAATGGCATCCATGAATGTGACTCCCGTAGTTCCGGTCTCTATACGCCGGAACGAGTTAAACGGACCACTGACGGTTCAATAGACGGGCTTTCGCCGCACACCGTCACCGGCACGCGGCATATGCCTTGTTCTCCGTCGCTTGTAAAACATATATGATAGAGAGACAGCGAAAACAGGGCTTGCCTGTAAAACAGGATCGAAAGCGGACCGTGATCGACGACATCTACAATGCCAGGATACTCGATTTCGCGGGAAACATCCCACGGACGAAACGGCTCGAAGACCCGGACGCCTCGGCGAAGGCGCATTCGAAGCTGTGCGGTTCGACCGTCACGATCGATTTGAGAATGGACGGCGACACTGTCGCCGACTACGGCCACGAGGTGAAAGCCTGCGCGCTCGGGCAGGCGTCGTCCTCCATCATGGCGCAGAACATCGTCGGCGCCACCGCGCAGGAACTGCGCGACGTGCGCGAGCAGATGATCGCGATGCTGAAGGCCGACGGCCCGGCGCCAACGGGCCGGTTCGCCGACCTGCAATACCTCATGCCGGTCAAGGACTATCGCGCCCGACACGCCTCGACGCTGCTGGTCTTCGACGCCGTCGTCGACGCGCTCGACCAGATCGAGGCGCGGCGCGCCAGCGCCGCCTGACGCCATGTGTTCCGACCATGCCCATGACCACAAGCCCGTACAGGCGCGGAGAAGCCGCAATTGGCAGGGCCCATGGCGAAAAACGCCGGGCAGGGTGCTCGGCACCGCGCTGATCCGGCTCTACCAGTTGACGCTTTCCGGCTTCATCGGCAACAATTGCCGGCACATGCCGACCTGCTCGGAATACGGCTACGAGGCGATTGCGCGCCATGGCCTGCTCGCCGGCGGCTGGCTGACTCTCAAACGCGTCGCGCGTTGCGGACCGGGCGGCACCTGCGGAATCGACAACGTTCCCGAGAAGCTCTGAATCGTTTCCGCGCGCTCGCCAACCACGACGGAAAAAACCCGCCACAAGGCATTCGTGGCAATTGTATTTTCATGACGGCAGTTTAACTGTGGGGCCGCGCACCAGGGCGATGGAGCACACAGGTGACCGACATCCAGACGCCACAGACCGAGAAGACGGGCGACGCCTTCATCGCTGAAATCTACAGCGAAGACGGTTCGATTCGCGCCGATTTCCTCGACCGCATCATTACGTCCATCGAGGCGAAGGATGTTGAGTCACTGGCGGCCGCCGTCGCCAACTTGCACGAGTCCGAACTCGGCGACCTGATCGAGACGCTCGACAGCGACGATCGGCGCGGGCTGGTGATGCTGCTCGGGGACCGATTCGATTTCTCCGCCCTGACGGAGGTCGATGAAGCCATCCGCATGGACATCATCGAGTCGCTGCCGAACGACCAGATCGCCAACGCGGTCCAGGCGCTCGATTCCGATGATGCCGTCTACATTCTCGAAGACCTGGAGGAATCGGACCAGGCGGAGATCCTGGCCAAGCTTCCGTTCACCGAGCGTATCCGGCTTCGCCGCTCGCTCGACTACCCGGAAGAAAGCGCCGGCCGGCGCATGCAGACGGAGTTCGTCGCCGTGCCGCCTTACTGGTCGGTCGGCCAGACGATCGACTACCTGCGCGACAGCGAAGACCTGCCGCACTCCTTCTCGCAGATTTTCGTGATCGATCCGACCTTCCACCTCGTCGGCGCCGTGGACCTCGACCAGATCCTGCGCACGGCGCGCACGGTCAAGATCGAAGACATCATGCATGAGACGCGGTACGCGATCCCGGCCGAGATGGACCAGGAAGAAGCGGCCCAGATCTTCGAGCAGTACGACCTTCTGTCGGCCGCCGTGGTCGACGAGAACGAACGTCTCGTCGGCGTCCTGACCATCGACGACGTCGTCGACGTCATCCAGGAAGAAGCCGAAGAAGACCTGAAGCGCCTGGGCGGCGTCGGCGACGAAGAACTGTCGGACTCCGTCATCGAGACGACCAAGTCGCGTTTTCTCTGGTTGCTGATCAACCTCGGCACTGCGGTGACGGCGTCCGCGGTGATCGGGCTGTTCGAAGTCACGATCTCGCAGATGGTGGCGCTCGCCGTGCTGATGCCCATCGTCGCTTCGATGGGCGGCAATGCCGGAACTCAGACGATGACGGTCGCGGTGCGCGCGCTCGCGACAAAGGACATCGACATCTACAATGCTTCGCGCATCATCCGGCGCGAGGTAACCGTCGGCTTCATCAACGGTGTCATCTTCGCCGCCGTTATTGGCCTCGTCTCGGCGGTCTGGTTCTCCAACCTGTCGCTCGGCGGGGTGATCGGCGTGGCGATGATCGTCAACATGGTCTGCGCGGCGCTTGCCGGAATCCTCATTCCGCTGCTATTGGACCGGGTCGGCGCCGACCCGGCAATCGCATCCAGCGTTTTCGTGACCACGGTCACCGATATCGTTGGCTTCTTTGCCTTTTTGGGGCTCGCCGCATGGTGGTTCGCAATCTGAACCGCGTTACGCAGCGTGAATTCCACTTCGATTCGCGACCGTTTGTTTGACTTTTACGTAAGAGTATTTCATTCATGTTTTCCGATAAGCGATTGATATGGAAAGAGCCGCTGCATGCGGGACTACTACACCATCACCGAGCTGACGCGGGAGTTCGGCATTTCGACGCGAACCTTGCGCTTCTACGAGGACGAGGGCTTGATCCATCCCTTGCGCCGCGGACGCACGCGCCTGTTTCGTCCAGCTGACCGGCTCCTGGTCAAGCAGATCCTGCGCGGCAAGCGGCTGGGATTCTCGATCGCCGAAATTCGCGAAATCATCCAGATGTACAAGGCGCCACCGGGAGAGGTTGGCCAATTGCGGACAATAATTGCCAAGGCGGCCGAAAAACGCGAGGAATTGCGCCAGAAGCGCAAGGATATCGAGGATACGCTCGCCGAACTGGAGCAGGTCGAGGAAGCCTGCCTTGGCCGTCTCGCGGAACTGCGCGTCACGTCCTGAAGCCGTCATGTCGCGTTTGCGGACGCCGAGCCAACCTGGATTTTTCAGGCCGCGTCAGATCCAGCGGTTCACGTGCTTCTTGTAGTCGCGGTAGTATTTGCCGAAGCGCGCCTCCAGATGCTTTTCCTCGCGCTCGATCGCCAGTTTCCGGGTCAGATACGCGGCTATGAAGGCTAGCGGCAGATACCAGGCGATCCCGGAAACGAGGGCTGCGCCGATCACCAGCATCGTGTTGGCGACGTAGATCGGATTGCGCGAGAAGGCGAAAACGCCCTTTGTCACCAGATGGTCGGCCTTGCGATGCGGCAGGATGGTGGTCTTCGCGCGGTGCATCGTGGTCATCGCGGCGATATCGATCCCGATCGCGCAGAGTATCGTCAGGATGCCGACCGCGAACAGCACCTCATTGGGGATGCCGCCTACCCAGGGCAAGGGCATCAACCAACCGATCAGAGCGCCAAGCACGAGCGCGACAGCATAGATGACCGGCGGCCAGGGAAACCGGTTCGGCCGGTCGTGGTAGCCATGATGCTCAGTTTCCATTCATTCCCGCCTCGATCGAGCATTGCTGCGAGACCGCGGCGACACGCGGATCGCTTTCCTGGGTGATTTCACCCTTGTAGACGCTCTCGAACAAGTCCTGTGCCTTGAGGTTTGTCAACGCACAGTCGCAGAACACTGCGCAGGTTTCTTCCGCATGCGTCGCCGCACATGATTGCACGCAGGAACTGAAGAACAGGTTATCCGGCTGCGCGGGGGCGGGCGGGCTGAGGAGCGAAAACAGGTAGACGCCGGCGATCAGCACCGGCTGGTGGACGAGGTAGAACACCAGGCTGTGACGGCCGATGAAGCGCAGGCACCTCGTCAGCGTATTTTTCGCTGGCGGGTTTGCGGCCAACCGCTCGGCAAGCCCCGATCCGGTCATCATGCGCCCGGCCGCCATGCCGGCGAGAACGGCTGAAAACCAGGGAAACAGCGGCACGAAATCGTTGGAGCGCGGCGGCAACGGCGAAAGGCCGAGCCAGACGAGCGCCGGATGCGAAAAGAATTCCGATGATCCCCACCACGGGACGGAAATCCAGAGCGCGGCCAGCGCGGCAAGCGCCGGCCAGGGCAGCCGCAGGAAAGCGAGGCCAAGCACGCTTGCCACGGCGATCTCGTGCAGGATGCCGAAAAAGATGAAGGTGTCCGGCGTCGCGAAATATGTGGCCACGGTAATGGCAAGCGCCGCGCCGGCAACCATGCCCAGCCGCTTGCCGAAGCCTTCCCAACGGATACCGCGCCCATGCGCGAGGACGAGGCTAACCCCGACAAGAATCAGGAAGCTCGACGCGATGCCGCGCGCATACCACTTCAACGGGCCCGTGCCGGCCGCGCCGGGATCGAGATATCCGAAGGACTCCAGGTCCCAACTGAAATGATAGGTCGCCATGGCGATGAGCGCGACGCCGCGCGCGAGGTCGATCCACTCGATCCGGCGGGTCTGCGGGGCGGTCACGGTCATCGTGCGAGGCGGTCCGCAAGGATTAGCATGGCGCAAGCTATCGCATGACGCGCCTCGTCTGCCTAGGCGTTTGCCGCATTACCCTGTGGTAGAAAGAAGATGTCGGCGTCGGGCAGATTCGCCATACCACCGCTGCCAGGGAAAATATGATGTTCTTTGTCGTTTCGAAGATCGGCTGGCTCCTGATCCAGCCTGTTGGCCTGCTCGCGCTGTGCTTCGCCCTGACGGCGGTCCTGGCATGGCGGCGCGCAGCGAAAGCCGCCGCCTGGTTCTCGATGCTCGGTCTGGTCCTGCTGCTCGGCGCCGGTCACACCAATCTCGGCAGGCTCATTCTCCAGCCGCTGGAAAACGCCTATCCGCGTCCCGCCGGGGCGCCGCCTGCGCAGGATGTCGCGGGCGTCATCGTGCTCGGAGGCGGGTTCTCGGGTCACGTGACGCGGGCGCGGGGAGGTTTCGAACTCGGCGAATCCGGTGACCGGTTCGTCGAGGCTCTGCGCCTTGCGCGGCTTTATCCGCAGGCGCGGATCGTCGTCAGCGGCGGCGAGGCGTCGCTCGTCGGCGACGCGGAGGGCGACGCGGCGATCGCGCAGCGCTTCTTCAGCGCCTTCGGGATCGAGCCGGAGCGGATTCTGCTCGAAGACAAGTCATTGAACACTTTCGAGAATGCAACGCTGACCAAGGCCATGCTGCCAGCCGATGCCAAGGGGCGCTGGCTGCTCGTCACGTCGGCATTTCACATGCCGCGCTCGGTGGGCGCGTTCGAAAAGCAGGGGGTACCGACCATACCGTGGCCTGTCGATTTTCGGACGACCGGACGCGAGAACTTCGAGATCGGGCGCGACGACCCGGCCTCGGCGTTCTCCGAAGTGAGCCTCGGAATGCGCGAATGGGTAGGGCTTGCCGTCTACTCCGCCACGGGGCGTATCGGCAGGTTCCTGCCCGAGACCGCAATGGATCATTGAAAATTGGCGGCGGCCTATTCCGGGTATCGCAGCGCCGTGCACATGGCGTCCGGAAATCCACCGAATTCCCGTTAACGCTGTTTCAAGCTCGGCTCCCGGAGCATATCCCCTATGACTTTTTAGCAATTGATTAAGGATTTTCGGCATCGTATACGGCCGCCTCCAGACGAGCTCGGCCCATACCGCGCCGTTCCGAACAGGGGCAATTCTTTATGGATGAAAAGATCCAGAAATCCTGCTGGGGCACCACAGCCTGGGCAGTAGCAGGGTTTGCATGTATCCTTGTCGTTGTTTATCTGATGGGTATGAACAACGCTTCCGAAGTCGCCGCGGCGCTTCCGCAGTAATCCATCCTATCGAAGATCGTTATCCGGAATTTTCCGCTGCCTTGGCCATGTCGTAACATGGCCAAGGCGCGTCGGAACACAATTCGCGCCGCCGCGGCAATCTGCTAGCCTGTCGCTTGCGCAATGGCGAAAGCTCCCATGTTTCTCTCGGTTTTCGAACTCTACAAGATCGGCATCGGCCCGTCCTCCTCGCACACGATGGGGCCGATGTCGGCCGCCAACCGGTTCCTCGCGGAAATCCTCACCGGTGACTGGCCGCGTCCGGTGGGCGCCGAGGTCGCGCGCCTTTCGGTGTCGCTGCACGGTTCGCTTGCCTATACGGGCGTCGGCCACGCCACCGACCGCGCGACGATACTGGGGCTTGCGGGCTATTTGCCGGACAGGATCGACCCGGACGAAATCGAAGGCATTCTCGATCGCGTAAAAGCCGAGAAAGCGGTCACGCCGCCCGGCCATCCGCGCTATCAATTCGATCCCGCGACCGATCTTGTCTTCGATCGCGCCAATCCGCTGCCGGGCCATGCCAACGGCATGACTTTCTTCGCCCATGATCGCGACGACCGCATGTTGTTGCGCCGGGTCTATTATTCGATCGGCGGCGGTTTCGTCGTCAGCGAGGACGAACTAGCCGGCGTGAAGGCCGAAACCGGCAAGGGCAAGCCGTCGCATGTGCCCTATCCCTTCCGCAATGCGGAGGAAATGCTGCGCATGGCGAAGAAGAGCGGCCTGTCGATCTCGGCGATGAAACGCGCCAACGAGGAGGTCGGACGAAGCCGCGAAGCGCTCGACGCCGAACTCGACGCGGTCTGGGCCGCCATGGACGGCTGTATCGAACGCGGGTTGCGCGGCGAGGGTATCCTGCCCGGCGGCCTGAAGGTGAAGCGCCGCGCGCGCCAGATCCACGACACGCTGGTCGCCGAATGGCAGTCGAACCGGCCGAACCCGATGCTCGCCAACGACTGGCTTTCGGTCTACGCCATGGCGGTGAACGAGGAAAACGCCGCCGGCGG
>JBAQHA010000866.1:0-9222 GCA_049288075.1 Oricola sp. | reverse complement strand
GTTCCAGCGGAACTGATCTCGGCGATCGATGACCGATCGCCCATCGGGGACTACCTCGCCCTTGACCCGGCTTTTGCTGCCGTCCGGGCACTGATCCATGCCCGAAACCGCGAGTATCAGAAAGCATGGAGTGGGCTATCGGCCCTGGTTGATACCATCGTCGTCGATGGCGAAGAACTTCACTTGATGCTGCTCGGGTCGCGATTTCTGCGCGCGCTCGCAAACATACCGCAGCCGGGTCCGGTCGCGGAGCTTGCGCGATCGAAACTGATCGAGCTTGCCACCAGGCTCAAGACTGAAGGAGACATCATTGGCGTAACCAGATGGAACGGCCTGGAAGGCCTGACTCAGCGTGAGTTTCAGATTCTGCAATGCCTGGCCGACGGCGACAGCAACAAGGCCATTGCTTTGAAATACGAGCTCTCTTCCCACACGGTCAAACGCCACGTCGCGAATATCCTGGAGAAACTTCAGTGCGCCTCGAGAGGCATGGCCGCCGCCCGGTATCGCACGCATCTCCAGACAAAGGGTTGAGTACCGGTACGGAGCCATCGGACAAGCCAGGACTCTCTTCGTGCGAGCGTTCTACGGGTCCCACAACCACGCGGCACCCGCAAGACGCGGTCATTGACGGTCAGTCGATATCCATGACGTGCGAGGCCTCGTAGACGGCATCGCAAAGCTCCTTCGACGTCTGCGCATGCAGGCCGACCAACATCCATGTCTGTGTGCGGACGCTCAGACCCTGCGCCGCAAAAGGCCCGGCGACGCCAGCCGCGTCGAACCTTTCGACGGCTTTTTCGCGGCGCTCGACGCAGCCGCGAGAACGGTCACGCCAGTCCGCAAAGAGATTCCCGATTTCGTCCAGGTGATGATTGGCGGTGTCGCGCGCCAGCGCTTGGTACTCGATCCGCGTACGCGAGTAGCAGGCATCGTAGCCTGGGCTCATCTCGCTGCCGCACTTGTCGAGCGCACCGATCCGGCGCGATTCCAGGTCGGTCATCGCGTCGGAAAGGCGCTCTCGTGACGTCTGAACCAATTGCCATACCTCGGTCTCAGCATCTATAGCGCATTGCTGCAGGGAATAGTCCGTCAGTTGCTCGATCGCCTCGCCCTGGTCGTCGGTGACTGCGGCCGGCCGCATCTGCGACATCGCCATCTGCGCGTCGGTTAGGGCCTTCGCGGCCGCATCCTCGATGGCCGCTGCCATCTCGTCGGTCTCGGCGCATTTCGCGGTTTCGGCGACGTCCGGCAGAAGCGGGATCGCTTGCCAGAGGCCGAGCGGGCTTTCGGCCCGCGCACACGTCGTGGCCAGCAACACCGTCCAAATGGCCATAAGCGAAATTCGGTGTTCCATCATGGTTTTCCTCGATAACGATTGAAGGCCGGAAGGCCTGCCCGTCGATCTGCGAAGCAAATTCGCGCGTGCCGGGCTGGCCAGGGCGACCAGCGCTTAAGGCACCGGCGCCGCAAGGATCAGGCGCGCAGATCGACCAACGCGTCCCATTCGTTTGCTGGGATGTTCGGCTTCACCAGCCCTTCCATCATCCCGGCGAATGCCTCCGCCGGCATGCCCGTCTTCATGTCGCCGAGCATTCCCCGGCGTTCATCGGGGTGCATGGAAGCGAACATCGGCGCCAGGTTGAGCGGCATTTCCTCCGCGGGGATGGACGTGACAATCCGATGCTCGATGTCCATCAACTCGCGATCGTCGAAGGCCTCGTGCAGCGCCGGTTGCAGGATCGTCTCTTCCTCGTTCATGTGCACGAAATCATCGGCCATGAAGAGTGCGAACCGCCGATAGAGGGCATGCGCGGCAGCGGCACGCCCGGAGCGAGGCGTTTCCGCGAGTCTCTCAAGGAGCGTTTCGAGCTCGACAAACGAGTTGGCGTGATCCTCGTGACCTTCCTCGGCCACGCGCGAAGCGCCAGGACGGCGGCTTTCAAGCGCCGCGTGTATCTCATGATCCTCGTGTTCCAGATGCCCCCGGCACAGGAGAAAGTGGTTCCGCACTGCCGCGATGACGTCCCCGAGCGCCGCGTCGCTATCGAGATCGAAGGATCCCAGTTTCGTGAGGAGTCGGCAGTGCGCGTAACGAATACCCTTGTGGATCCCGTAGTAGAGGTCGTGGCGCGGCGCGGGGGCCGCTTCCTTGCTGGTCATTGCGATCGTCATGTCATTTCTCCTTCATTGGTGCTTGTTCGGCGGATCGGGCCCGAAACCGAAACGGCCCAAACCTGTGGGAGCCGGCTCCTGCCGAAACCGATCCGCTATTGGTCAGAGGCCGAAGCTCAGCCTGCTGCCGATGGTCCAGTTTTCGGGGTAGTCGCTGCCGAAGTTTGCCGAGACGGCGGTGTCGAGCCTGACGCGTTCCTTCGGGCTCCAGCCAAGGCTTGCGCCGATCGTGTGCCAGTCGGCGTCATAGGCGATACCGGGCGCCGAAAACGTGCCCAGTCCCGGTACGGAGACGCTGACGGCGGAACCGCCCGCGTCGATCATGTGGTTGAAAGCGTAGGTGGCGCCGAGTTCGAGATCGGGGCGCACCTGCCATTCGAATTCGGCGCCGACCGAAACGATATCGGATCGGTCGGACTGCCCGGCGACCACGCCGGCGCCGGCGCCGCCGGATTCGGCATAGGCGCCAAAGGCGGTGTGGTTATGCAGCCACTGTGCATATGGTGTGATTTTCGCGCCGCCGGTCAGGTCGCGCCGCCAGGCAATACGGGCAGCCGTCGTCACGCTTGAGACATCGGTCTCACCGGACGCGGTTTCGACCGCCGCGCCATTCAGATAGTTGCGGTCGACTTCAGCACGCAGCGCATCGGCGCGCAATCCGCCACCGAGTTCGAGACCTTCCAGCGCGGAAGCCCCAAAAACCGCGCCGATATCGGCGGTCACACCGCCGCCGAACCATCCGCCGCCAAATCGCGCGGAGCCCCCTTCGTATAGAGGCGAGGTTTCGGCGGCGACGGCGCCACCGCCGGCCGAAACGGCCAAACCGGGCCGCCGCCAGGTCAGCATTCCGCCGCCGAGATCGGAGGCGCTGCCGTCGGCGTGACTGTAAAGGCCCGACACGCTCAGTCCCTCCATGCCGGACGTTTCCGGCAGGCCTTGCGTCGCCCACGCGATCGACAGTGCCGAAGGAAGCCGCGACACCTCGCGAAGCGACGCGACCGATTCCGTGTAGTCCGTCACGCCGACGACGATCCCGGCGCGTGCTACGAAGGCTTGGCTGTAACTCAGGGAGTTGAAATGGCCAGAGCCGACGATCGTTTCGCCGTCGTCACTGATCCCCTCAGCGGTGTTGAATGTCCAGCCTGTTACGTCGACGCCCGTCGATGCCAGCCACTGGTCCAGCGACTGGGCATTACCGCCCTCCGCCCAGCGAAATGCAGAATAGACGGAGGAACCCGGTGCGGTACTGAACCGGCCCACGACGGTCTTCCCGTCGGCTGAAATACCAAGCGCCTCCGAAAATGCCCATCCGCTTACGCCGTCGAGCGCAACGGGACCGTTGTAGCCGGGTGCGCCGGCTTCCCAGCGGACCGCCAATACGGCCGAGGTGTTGTCCGTTGCCGCGCCGACGATATAGGCGGCATCCGGCGTAATCGCGTTGGCGATACTGTAGTCGCCGCCAACCAGGTAGCCGAGTCCCTGGATCGGGTCTGCGTTTGCGAGTTCCTTGTAGAAGGCTTGTACGGATCCCGAGATGACTTGGGCATTGCCGACGACGATACCGCCGTCGGAAACGTCCATTGCCACGCTGTAGGGGCGCCCACCCGTAAGGAAGCCGAGACTCTCGATCCCTCCCGCCTGCGTCCAGACGAAGGCCCAGGTCTGTCCGGCGCCGGTCAGCCGGCCAACGACATACTCGCCGCTTGCCGAGATGCCCTCGGCATAGCTTGCGGTGAAGCCGCCGGTACCGAGCGGTTGAAATCCTCCGCCCGCCGTCCAGACGAACGCCTCCATGTGGTCGGCGTTGTAGAATTCGCCCGCGACCGTTTGGCCGTCGCCCGACACGGCGTTTGCAAGAGTGGCAACACTGCCGATCTGCGACATGCCGCTGCCTTCGGCCCACAGGAACGCCGCGTAGGTCGCCGCGTTTGTGGCATAGCCGACGGCAACGGAACCATCCGCCGAAATATCGAGGGCGAAGCTGTTCCTGTCATAGCCCGGCAAATAACCAAGGCCGATGACTTCGGCGTGTAGCGGGTTCGCCGACGCCATAGCGACTATAAGGGCCGCCGACGACATCAGGAGGAAGCGGGTCGGGCGCGTAGAAGAACACGGTGAAGGAAACGGGGGCTGCGACCGGCGGCGGGCCGGGGCGCCAGTGAGTACGGCTGGCATAAGATATTCTCTCGCGGGATGAACTGAAGATGCGCCTGTCCACGACATGCGCGTTCTGAAACGATCTGGACGATTCAGGACGTCTCCGCGTGGCCCAAAAGAGCCATTCGAATGGAATAAATTGGAGCCATGGGCCTGAGCCCCGACTTCGCTCCAGCTATTCGCAGAGTCGTGGCTTCATTGCTCTGATCCCTGAAAACTGGACCGTTCGAAAGTGGAGTTTTCCGCGTTAACATCCCTTGGCTGGGAGGAGTGGAGAACGATTGACCTGCTCCCCGTTCTGTCCGCGTTTTTAAGTTGGCCCTGTTCACGTTGTGGTCCATTGCGGACCGGATTGCAGATTCGTTCGGGGTGAGCCCGTCGAGTTCGAACGGAAGCAGAAAATGAGATCCGAGGGCGTCTGGAAAACTCGGAGCTATTCAGGGCAAGCCCGCTACCGTTGAAGTAGGGACCTGACATGAATGTCTGGACGCACGAAGTCCCCTGAGAAAATACCTCCCAGGGGACTGGCCTGATCGCGTCAAGATTACCGTGCTCGGCAATAAGGCGACATGGTCGCAGATGCCCGAATTTTCCATGTCAGCATGGGCGGGAGACGAAAAGGCGCGCCAGCGTAAGCGAGGTGGCCAGCAGAGTTCCCGCGGATAGTCCAACCCAGATGCCGGTCGCGCCAAGACCGTGCCACTCGCAGAGATAGACGCCAAGGGGAGCGCCAACGGCCCAATGACCACCAACGGCGAAGACCATAGGTGCGCGGGAATCCTTCCGTCCTCGCAGAAGCCCTGCGGCAGCGGCACCGGGAACGAAAACGAACTCCATTGCGCCAAGGAGAACCAGAAGCCCGACGGCAAGGCCTGACGCGGCAACGCCAGCCACACTTTCATCGAAAAACGCCGATGAAAGTGATGTCGCGCCGCCTGCAAGCAGCAGGAAAATGAGCGCGCCGCCAGCGAGCGAAATCATAAGACTGCTCGTGATGACCGCACGCCGCGCCTCGCTGTCGGCCAATGCGTCGGCACGCGCCATCCGGACCATTGAAGCCTGAAGCATTGCTGTAGGTATGGCATAGGCGACGCCGGCCGTCCGCAGTGCGAGAGTATGGGCCGCGACATCCGCTGCGCTCATGGTTGCCGCG
This sequence comes from Oricola sp., assembly GCA_049288075.1. Lineage (GTDB taxonomy): Bacteria > Pseudomonadota > Alphaproteobacteria > Rhizobiales > Rhizobiaceae > Oricola. The sequence goes on along the minus strand of JBAQHA010000866.1, from coordinate 3,737 downwards.
TAGACCGTTGCGGCGAGAAAGACGCCAACTTCCGCGACAGTAGCGATGCCGATGGGAAGCCCGACCCGAAGAACCTGCTTGAAGGCGCGCAGATCGACGGATGCGCCGATTGGCGAGGCCGCTCGACCCTCAATCGTTCGGCGTGCGATCACAAATAGGATGCCCAGGCTCGTCGATGCGACGAGCAGCGAGGAGAGACCCGCGCCGGCCGGCCCGAACGCCGGAACCGGACCGAAACCGTTCATGAGCGCGAAGTTGCCGATAGCGTTCAGAGGCAGCATTGCAATCGTGACCTTCAGGAACACTTTCGGCTTTTCGGCCGCGGTAAGAATGGTGCGATACAGCACTACGCCCAGCATTGGTACGAGCGTGAGCGCCATTGCGTGGGTGTAACCCCGGCCTAGTTCCAGGAGTTCTTGATCCAGACCAATCGCCGCCAACCAGCCGGGCGACCACCACACGATCGGGACGATCAGCAAACCTGCCAGCCAAACGATCGCCCAGCCGATCCGTACGAGTCTGGCCCGTTCGACGGGATCTGAGCGCACGGCTGCCGCCGTGTAAAAGGGAGTGAGTCCAGCGAGGATACCGGCGCCGAGATAGAAGACGATAGAATAAAGGTCGCTGCCCACAGCCACGCCTGCCAACGCTTTGGCGCCAAACGAGGCCTGAACCATGAAGACATCGGTTATGCTCATCCCCATGTTGATGAGTGCGATGAGCATGATGGGGGCGGCAAGCCTGAGAAGCGATCGCCCTTCCTGAATGTACAGGCCCGAGCCGAATTCGGCGGCAGGCGCGGTCTGGCGGGCGGAATCGAGGTGCGCGATGGACATTTCCGGTTCTCCAATTACGGGAATTTCAGGGGTGCGGCGCCCGGCCGGGCCGGACGCCGCTGGCAATCAGTCGCCGCCGAACTCGCTCTTGAAGGTTGCGAAATCGATCTGCATGCCGTTGATCACGGTGCTCCAGTGACGGACATAGGCTGCCTGGGCGACCGCCTCGGCGACCTCCTCGTCGGTGGCCCCTTGCGCCTTCGCCATCTTGGTTTCGAGCCAGATGCAGTACTGGCACGGGATCTGCGCCGCCACGGCGAGGTTGATCAGCGACTTCGCCTTGGGTTCCAGCGCGTTGCCCGGGTCCATCAGCAGGCCCTTGGTCATGGCCCAGGCACCGGTGACCGCCGATTTGGGGTACATCTTGACGTGGCTCGGCACGACGCCGAGGGTCGCCTCGATCTCCTTGTAGGTTTCCTCGACCGAAGGGAGCTCCTGCGCCGCGGCGAAGGAGGCTGCGCCCATCAGGGTTGCGGCGGCGAGCGCGGTGATTGCAAATGTCTTTCTCATTTCATGGTCCTTGTTTTCACGTGTTCGAAGGGAAAGGTTGACCGCCTCCGCGCGCCCTTCACGCCACGAAGCGGGAGCCGCTCGGGTATCGAGCCCGATCGGCTATTCAGTGTTTCGGTATCTGGTGAGCACTGCTCTCAGGCCCGGATCATTGCGCCTCTCTGGCGGGCTGATGACCGAGCCTTCGGCTTATGCAGCAATCTGGTTGGCCGCCCTCAGACGCTTCGTCATTCTGACACAGGCGAAGCCGCCGCCATTGTTCAGCGGCAGTCGCTGGCAGGCCAGCGCCAGATAGCCGAGCCGCTCACAGAGCGCGGCACCGGAAAGCGTCGCCGTCAGGGCAAGTTCCGGAACGCCGTGATCGATCGCATCCCTCTCGACGCGCGCCATGATCGACGATGCGACGCCGCGCCGGGCCGCGGCAGGATCGACGAACACGCTGCGAACGGTGGGCAAGGCCTCCGTTTCAGGACTCCCGCCGAACCCGCTTGCGTAGTCCGGCCGCCGGCGCGTCCAGCCGCCGCTGCCGAGGATCTTCCCGGCGTGGTTCACGGCAACGAAGAAATGGCCCTCCGCGACGACCGCGTCGTCCATCGTCCCGTACTGTGTGAGGAAGCCGGCAATCTCGTCGTCGGAGTAGAAGTGCCCGCCCAGAACCCACATCGAGCGTTGCTGCATCGCCCGGATTGCCGGGATGTCGGCGGGTCGGGCATGACGCATGATGGTGGCGAGCCTGTCCGTGATCGGTGTCATCTCTTGTATCTTTTTGCGTTCGGTCGAAGGGATGCGGCGCCTCAGCGCCGCACCTCGAAGATCAGGTTGAATGGCGTTTCTGCGGCGCGGCGGAAATGCGTGAAACCCGCCTTGCGGAACACTTCGGCCAGCCGCGCCGGACCGGCCTGCGCTCCCAGCACCATGTCGCCTCCCTCGGAAATGGCGTGCGCGCAACAGATCACGGACGAGGCCGAATAGTAGAGTTGCGCCACCGGCGAGAGGTTGTCCTTGACGTGGTCGTGCGCGAAAGGCTCGACCAGCAACACCGTGCCGCCAGGCGCCAGCGTCCTTGCCGCGTGACGGGCGGCCGCGACCGGATCGCCCAGGTCATGAAGGACGTCGAAGAAACAGATCAGGCCGTAGCGCCTGTCCGGATAGTCGTCGGCGCGGGCGAGCGCATAGTCGATGCGGTCCAACACGCCGGCGGCAACGGCATTCTTCCGGGCTTCATCGAGCGAGGCGGTATGGGTGTCGAAGGCATGGAAACGCGAGTTCGGAAACGCCTGCGCCATGAGCAGCGTCGAATGGCCGTAACCGCAGCCGATATCGGCAACCGCGATGCCCGCCTCCAGCTGCTCCACCACGCCGTCCAGCGCCGGCAGCCACTGCTGCACCAGACTGGCGCGGTAACCGTTGCGGTAGAACGCCGCCGAGCCGCATGAAAGCCGCCGGTCATGCTCGCCCCAGGCGATGCCCTTGCCGGTCCGGAACGCATCGAGCGTCTTGTGCTCGTCGAACCACATGGACGCCGGAACATTCCAGGCATGCGGAACGTAGACCGGGCTGTCCTCGTCGGCCAGAACCATCGCTTGCTCGGGCAGCAGTTCATAGGTGTCGCTCAGTCCATGGTAGGCGATGTAGCCGCCGGCGGCCTGCGCGTTCAGCCATTCGGACACATAGCGTTCGGCGCAACGGGTCCGTTTGGCGATTTCCTTGGCGCTCAGCGGGCCGGCGCCCGCCATGGCCTTGTAGAGGCCGAGCTTGCTGCCCAGGCTGACCATTACCCCGGTATATCCGGCCGTCAGATCGCCGATGGCGCGTGTGGCGAAGGCTTCGAGCCTTGCCTGATCGATCTTTGGTGTATCCAGCATCGCAATGTTCCTTCGGAGAGTTGAGTTGCGTCTTGATGCGGCTGTGGTGTAGGCCGTGGGGCAGCTTGCGCGACAGAGCCGCTATTGCCCGCAATCGGTCCATTCGTGCCATGTCGGGCGCATTTCGGTCGCGTGGCGTGAAAGGTCGCGATGCCCAGATCGGCAAACCAGAACGGATCGGTCCCTCTGCGGGTCTGCCTCTTGGCCCTGCCGGATGCCGTCATCTCCACGCTGGCCGGGATCTATGACGTCATGAACGGGGTCTCGATGATGGGTATCGCCGGCCCCGGCGCCGTACATCCCTTCAAGGTCGAGATCGTCGGCGAACGGGCAGGACCGTTACGGCTGGCCAGTGGCGTCCCCATCGACATTCAATGCTCGATTGAAGACATTTCGGAGTGCGACATCCTCATCGTCCCGTCGGTCCTGCTCAAGCCGGGCGGATGGCAAACAGGTCGTTACCCGCGTCTGGTGGACTGGATTCTGCGCATGCATGACGGTGGCGCGAGGCTCTGCTCCGCCTGCT
>JBAQHA010000865.1:0-2322 GCA_049288075.1 Oricola sp. | reverse complement strand
GTTGTCGACGGTCTCGTCAAGGCCGGCTGTTTCGAGGAGATCGAGCTGCCGCCCGCCCCGGTCGTCGCCCCGCCCCATCCAGCCTATTCCGGCGCCGAACTTTCCGACGACCAGTTGACGGCCGCCGCTGACCTGCGCGCGCCGGTCGAGACCGGCGGATTCTCCGCGACGCTGCTCGAAGGCGTCACCGGTTCCGGCAAGACGGAAGTCTATTTCGAGGCGATCGCCGCCGCGCTCGAACGGGGAAAGCAGGTGCTCGTGCTGCTGCCCGAGATCGCGCTGACGCAGAGCTTCCTCGAACGGTTCCACGACCGTTTCGGCGCGCCGCCCGCCGAGTGGCATTCCGATCTCGCGCCGAAGACCCGCGAGCGCGTCTGGCGCCAGGTCGCCGACGGCCGCGTTCGCGTCGTCGCCGGCGCCCGTTCGGCGCTTTTCCTGCCCTTTTCCGATCTCGGCCTGATCGTCGTCGACGAGGAGCACGACCCCGCCTACAAGCAGGAGGACCGCGTCTTCTACCATGCCCGCGACATGGCCGTGGTGCGCGCCCATATCGGCGGCTTCCCGGTCATCCTGTCGAGCGCCACGCCCTCGGTCGAAACCCGCTTCAACGCCGAGAACGGCCGCTATCGCCATGTCCGCCTCGACCGCCGGTTCGCCGAGGCGGCTCTGCCCGACCTGCGCGCCGTCGACATGCGCCGCACCCCTCCGCCGCGCGGCAGGTTCCTGTCGCCGCCGCTGGTCAAGGCCATCGGCGAAACACTGGAACGGGGCGAGCAGTCGCTGCTGTTCCTCAACCGGCGCGGCTACGCGCCGCTCACGCTGTGCCGCGCCTGCGGCCACCGCTTCCAGTGCCCGGACTGTTCCAGCTGGCTGGTCGAGCACCGCTTCCGCGGGCAATTGGTCTGCCACCATTGCGGCCATCACGAGCCGGTGCCGGAAGCCTGCCCGGAATGCGGCACGCTCGACCATCTCGTCGCCTGCGGTCCCGGCATCGAGCGCATCGCCGAGGAGGTCGTCGAGAGGTTCCCGGACGCGCGCACCATCGTCCTGTCCTCCGACATGCTGGGAGGAGTCAAGCGTCTGCGGCTGGAGCTGGAAGCGATCGAGAAGGGCGACGTCGACATCGTCATCGGCACCCAGCTCGTCGCCAAGGGTCACAACTTCCCGAACATGACGCTGGTCGGCGTGGTCGACGCCGATCTCGGCCTCGCCAGTGGCGACCCGCGCGCCGCCGAGCGCACCTTCCAGCTGCTCAGCCAGGTCACCGGCCGCGCCGGCCGCACCGGCAAGAAAAGCCTCGGCCTGATCCAGACCTTCCAGCCGGAGCATCCTGCCATGCGCGCCATCGTCCTGGGCGACGCCGAGGCCTTCTACCAGAACCAGATCCGCGAGCGCGAACGCGGGCAGTTGCCGCCCTTTGGCCGCCTCGCCTCCATCGTGGTCTCCGCGAATACCCGGCCCGAGGCCGAGAACCACGGCCGGGCGTTGCGCGCCGCCGCGCCCTCCGGCGACATCATGGTGCTCGGGCCCGCCGAGGCGCCGCTGGCGCTGATCCGCGGCCGCCACCGCTTCCGCCTGCTTGTCCACGGCCCCGAACGCGCCAACCTGCAGGCCTTCCTGCGCGCCATGATCGGCAACGCCCCGCGCCCGCGCGGCTCGGTGCGCGTCGCGATCGACATCGACCCGCAGAGTTTCCTTTGACAACCAGGCGGGTGCGCCCGGAGCGTTTCCGGGCGAAGAGGCCACGATGCCGTCATCGGTCCTCGACATTGTCTTGCTGTGCACCTTCGGCGGATTGGGCATGATCGGCCACGGCCTGTTCGTGAAGGCGAGCCGCATCGCTTCGGCCCCGAAGCTGGCGCCGTTTGTCTATACCCAGCTCCTCTGGATGACGCTGCTCGGCTATCTCGTTTTCGGCGACCTGCCGGACTGGTGGACCGTCGCCGGCGCGGCGGTCATCTGCGCATCGGGTCTGTACCTCATGTATCGCGAGCGCGTGTTGCGTTTGTCGCGCCTGTCGGCGCCCATCGAGCGTTGACGTCGAACGTCTGCGGAAAGTCAGGGATTTCCTGTTGCGACTCTGGACAGGACCGTACCTGCCGGAGGATCAATGCCGTCATCGATTCGATGAAGGCGCAATCATGTTCGAGATCGTCCCCCCGCAATCGCCCGGAGAATGGCTGGCCTGGGCCTCCGCGTCGGTGACTTTCGCCTTCGGCCTGCTGTGCCTTGCCATGCCGCGCCTGTCGCTTCGCATCCTGCGCCTGCAACCTGTCGACGGCGTGCCGCAGGCGGTTGCCGAAAGCCGCGCCACCATGGCCG
>JBAQHA010000864.1:0-4121 GCA_049288075.1 Oricola sp. | reverse complement strand
GTCCTATATCGAAGTCAACGGCAAGGTGCTGGAAGCCGATGTCCGGTTCCGCGACAACCAGCAGCTTCTCAACATCTGCCAGCGCATCGTCAGCCAGGTCGGCCGCCGTGTCGATGAATCGAGCCCGATCTGCGACGCGCGTCTGCCCGACGGCTCCCGCGTCAACGTCATCGCGCCGCCGCTCGCCATCGACGGCACCGCGCTTACCATTCGCAAGTTCAAGAAGGACAAGCTGACCCTCGATCAGCTCGTCAATTTCGGCTCGATTTCGCCGGAAGGCGCGACGCTGCTCCAGATTATCGGCCGGGTCCGCTGCAACATCGTCATCTCCGGCGGTACCGGTTCGGGCAAGACGACGCTGTTGAACTGCCTGACGCACTATATCGATACCGACGAGCGTATCATCACCTGCGAGGACTCCGCGGAACTGCAGCTTCAGCAGCCGCATGTCGTGCGCCTTGAAACCCGCCCGCCCAACCTCGAGGGCGAAGGCGAAATCACCATGCGCGATCTCGTCAAGAACTGCCTGCGTATGCGCCCCGAACGCATCATCGTCGGCGAGGTGCGCGGACCCGAGGTGTTCGACCTTCTGCAGGCCATGAACACCGGCCACGACGGTTCGATGGGCACGATCCATGCCAACACCCCGCGAGAATGCCTCAGCCGTATGGAATCGATGATCGCCATGGGCGGCTTCGCCCTGCCGCAGAAGACCGTTCGGGAAATCATCGTCGGCTCCGTCGACGTGATCATCCAGGCCGCCCGCCTGCGCGACGGTTCGCGCCGCATCACGCACATCACCGAGGTGATCGGCATGGAAGGCGACGTCATCATCACCCAGGACCTCATGCTCTACGACATGGAGGGCGAGGACGCCGCCGGCAAGATCATCGGCAAGCACCGCTCGACCGGCGTCGGCCGGCCGGCCATGTGGGATCGCGCGCGTTACTACAACGAGGAGCAGCGCCTCGCCGCGGCCCTCGATGCGATGGAGGTCACAACCGCGTGACCGCGACAGGCCATATAAAGACTGGTGAGCCGTCATGACGATTCTCGGTGTTCCCGCGACCGTGGTCGCGTTCATCGCGCTGGCCGGGCTCGGTGTCGGCGGCGTGCTGTATGCGTTGTTCTTCACCTCGATCGAGAACGAGCAGAAGACCAATCGCCGGCTCTCCAGCATCAAGACGCAATCGACCGACGCCGTCTCGCGCCGCGCGGCGCAGGACCGCGTCACCGAAGGCGCCAAGCGCAAGAAGCAGATCCAGGATTCGCTTCACGAACTCGACGAACGCAACAAGGATCGCGCCCGCGACGCCACGAGGCCGCCCCTGAAGAAGATGCTGGTCCAGGCGGGCCTGAAGATCGATGTGCGGACCTTCTATCTCTACTCGCTCGGTTGCGGCGTCGGCCTTGCCGCCCTGGCCTGGCTGATGGGCGTGCCGCCGATCTTCCTCATCGGCGTCGTGTTTGCCGGCGCGTTTGGCCTTCCGCGCTGGATTGTCAGTTTCCTGCGCAATCGGCGCATGAAGGCGTTCCTCAACGAATTCCCCAATTCCATCGATATCATCGTGCGCGCCATCAAGTCGGGCCTGCCGCTCAATGATGGCCTGCGCCTGATCGCATCCGAGGCCCGCGAGCCGGTCAAGAGTGAGTTCCGCCATATCATCGAGGCGCAGCAACTCGGCCTGTCCACGCCGGATGCCTGCGGCCGCATGTATCAGACGATGCCGATCCCGGAAGCCAACTTCTTCGCCATCGTCATCCAGATCCAGGCTAAGGCCGGCGGCAACCTCGCCGAGGCGCTTGGCAACCTGTCGCGCGTGCTGCGCGACCGCAAGAAGATGAAGGCCAAGGTCAATGCCATGTCGATGGAGGCCAAGGCCTCCGCCGCGATCATCGCGGCTCTTCCCTTCATCGTGACGGTGCTCGTCTATCTGACGAGCCCGGCCTACATCATGCTACTGTTCACCACCAATACCGGCTTCCTGATCCTCGGCGTGTCCGCCGTGTGGATGTCGATCGGGGTGTTCGTCATGCGCCAGATGATCAACTTCGAGGTCTAGAAGCGATGTCCGACGATCTCGTTGCCATTCTCACGTCGCCGCAGTTCATCGTCGCGATTCTCGTGTCGGTGAGCGTGTTCGCCACACTGTTCACGCTCCTGACGCCGATGCTCGGCGGTAACGAGCTGAAGACGCGCATGAAGTCGGTCGCCACCGAGCGTGACGAGATCCGCGCCCGAGAGCGCGCGCGCCTTGCCGCCGAGAAGCAGCAGGGCCGCGGCTCGCTGCGCATGGAGGCCAGGGAAGGCGGCGTTCGCCGCATCGTCGAACGGCTCGATCTCAAAAAGGCGTTGGCCGACCAGGCGACGATCGACAAGCTGCGCGCGGCCGGTTTCCGCGGCCAGCAGCCGCTCAACGTGTTCCTGTTCGCGCGCCTCGTGCTGCCGCTGGTCTTCTTCGTCGTGGCGTTGTTTTACGTCTTCATGCTCGGCGCGCTGATGGAACAGCCCACCGCGATCCGCATCCTTGTCTGTGTCGGCATCGCCTATCTCGGCTTCTATTCGCCGAACATCTACGTCTCCAACAGGGCCGGCAAGCGCAAGTCGTCAATCAAGAAGGCCTGGCCGGACGCCCTCGACCTGATGCTGATCTGCGTCGAATCCGGCATGTCGATCGAGGCCGCATTCCGCCGGGTTTCCGAGGAGATCGGCACCCAGTCCGTGGCGCTCGCCGAGGAACTGGTTCTCGTCGGCGCCGAACTGTCCTTCCTCCAGGAACGCCGCATGGCCTACGAGAACATGGCCAGCCGCACCGGTCTCGAAAGCGTTAAGTCGGTCGCCCAGGCGCTCGTCCAGGCCGAGCGTTACGGCACGCCGGTCGGCCAGGCGCTGCGCGTTCTCGCCGCCGAGAGCCGCGACCAGCGCATGAACGAGGCCGAGAAAAAGGCGGCTGCCTTGCCGCCAAAGCTGACGGTGCCGATGATCCTGTTCTTCCTTCCGGTGCTGTTCGGCGTCATTCTCGGCCCCGCCGGCATCCAGATATCCGCGCGCGGCGGCATCTTCTGACCCTGGCCCCGCAAGGCCGACGGCGAGCTCGACCTGAAACGAGAAACGGCCCTTGCGGGCCGTTTTCGATTTGTACGGTGAAGTCGAGCGAGGCCGGCCTTTACTGGCTGGCGGTCTTCGACTTGTCTTCCTGCTTGATCAGGTTCCATGCCTGCTGCTGCGACAGCATCGTGCGCAGATAGGCGACATTGGCTTCGGCCTGCTGCGGCGACAACTCGCGCCGGGCGATCTGCTCGGCTTCGTCGAAGCGGCCCTGCAGGCCGATCACCAAAGCGAGGTTCTGGCGCACGCGACTGTCGGCGCCCTGCTGCTGCGACGCCTGGCGCAGATAGGTTTCCGCCTGCTGCAGGTTTCCTTCGAGCAGATAGCTCATGCCCATGTTCGACAGGATTGTCGGTTCGTTCGGGCGCATTTGCAGCGCCTGCTGGTAGCGGTCGCGCGCTTCCGCCGAACGGTTGGTCTGGTCGTAGATCGCGCCTTCGGCCGACAGCAGCCGCCAGTCGGGCTGGGTCGGGTCCTGCGCACGCTTGATGGCGTCGAGCGCCTGCGTAAACTGGCCGGCGCTGGCCAGCGCCTTGCCATAGGCTGCCAGCACATCCTTGTCGTTCGGGAAATCGATCGCCGCCTTGCGCATCACGGCCAGGGCCTGGTCATTGCGATCGTTCATCCGCAGGATCGACGCGAACGCCATGGCGACGCGCTTGTCCTTCGGCGAGCGTTCATAGGTCCTCGAATAGGAATCGACGGCCTGTTCCAGTTCCATCGCCGTCATCTGTTCCACCGGCTTCTGCGCGGCGGGATTGCGGATCGAGCCGGTCGTGATCGAGCGGTCGGCGCAGGCGGTGACGGCGGAGGCGGCGAGAAGCAGGGCGATGGCGCGCAACAGGTTCCGTCCGGATACCCGCCGAGATGACGATGGCGTCGTGGTCCCGTTGAACATTCGCACCATGTTGGGCTCCCGTGCGGCGTTCGTTCCGGTGGATGACGCCGCGTCGATGGCAATGACTCTCTCCTCAGAAGCAATATTCTGTTAACCCTAACGGATGGTTAATAC
>JBAQHA010000863.1:0-8305 GCA_049288075.1 Oricola sp. | reverse complement strand
CCGGGGGATCATCAATCTCCTGGTCATGTGCGGCTGCGTCGGCCAGTCAGGGGGCGGCTGGAGCCACTATGTCGGGCAGGAAAAACTGCGTCCGCAGACCGGGTGGCTGCCGCTTGCCTTCGCCCTCGACTGGGGCCGCCCGCCTCGGCAGATGAACTCGACCTCCTTCTTCTATGCGCACACCGACCAGTGGCGCTACGAGACGCTGAAGGTCGAGGAGATCCTTTCGCCGACAGCGCCGGAAGGCCCATGGGACGGGACGCTGATCGACTACAACATCCGCGCCGAAAGGATGGGCTGGCTGCCATCCGCGCCGCAGTTGCAGACGAATCCGCTCGAGATCGCCGCGGCGGCCGCCAAGGCGAAGAAAGAGCCGAAGGACTACGTCGCCGCGCAACTGAAATCCGACAAGCTGAAGATGTCCTGCGAGGATCCGGACAACGAAGCCAACTGGCCGCGCAACCTGTTCGTTTGGCGCTCGAATCTGCTCGGATCCTCGGGCAAGGGGCATGAGTACTTCCTGAAGCACCTGCTCGGGACATCTCATGGCATGCTCGGCAAGGATCTCGGCGAGGAAGGGCGGCTGGAATCGAAGGAAGCCGTCTGGCACGACAAGGCGCCCGAAGGAAAGCTCGACCTGCTGGTCACGCTCGACTTCCGGATGTCGACCACCTGCGTCTACTCCGACATCGTTCTGCCGACCGCGACCTGGTACGAGAAGAACGATCTCAACACCTCCGACATGCATCCCTTCATCCATCCGCTTACAAGCGCGGCGGATCCGGCCTGGGAAGCACGCAGCGACTGGGACATCTTCAAGGGCATCGCGAAGACGTTTTCGGAAGTCGCGCCGGAGATCCTCGGCGTCGAGAAGGACGTCGTCCTGGTACCGATCCTGCACGATACGCCGGGTGAACTGGCGCAAGCCTTCGACGTCAAGGACTGGAAGAAGGGCGAGACCGACCTTGTTCCCGGCAAGACCATGCCGACGGTCGCCGTCGTCGAGCGCGACTATCCGAACCTCTACAAGCGGTTCACGGCGCTCGGTCCGTTGATGGAAAAGCTCGGCAATGGCGGCAAGGGCATCTCGTGGAACACCGAGCACGAGGTCGAATTGCTCGGCCGCCTGAACGGTGTCGTTACCGAGGAGGGCGCAACAAAGGGCCGGCCGCGGATCGACAGCGACATCGATGCGACAGAGGTCATCCTTTCGCTTGCGCCGGAAACCAACGGCGAGGTCGCCGTCAAGGCCTGGGCGGCGCTGTCGAAGAACACCGGCCGCGACCACACACACCTGGCCATCCCCAAGGAAGACGAGAAGATAAGGTTCCGCGATATCGTCGCGCAACCGCGCAAGATCATCTCGTCGCCGACGTGGTCGGGGATCGAGTCCGAAAAGGTCTGCTACAATGCGGGCTACACCAATGTCCACGAACTGATCCCGTGGCGAACCATCTCGGGCCGCCAGCAGCTCTATCAGGATCATCTCTGGATGCGGGCCTTCGGCGAAGCCTTCTGCGTCTATCGTCCGCCCATCGACACCAAGTCGATCAATCCGATCATCGAGGCGAAGTCGGACGGCAGGCCGCAGGTCGTGCTCAACTTCATCACGCCGCACCAGAAATGGGGCATCCACTCCACCTATTCCGACAACCTGTTGATGCTGACGCTCAATCGCGGCGGGCCGGTCGTCTGGATTTCGGAAACGGATGCGGCCAAGGCCGGACTTGTCGACAACGACTGGGTCGAGGTCTTCAACACCAATGGGGCCATCGTCGCGCGCGTGGTCGTCTCCCAGCGCATGAAGGAAGGCACGATCTTCATGTATCACGCGCAGGAGAAGATCGTGAACACGCCCGGATCGCAGATCACCGGCCAGCGCGGCGGCATCCACAACTCCGTCACGCGGGCAATCACCAAGCCGACGCACATGATCGGCGGTTATGCCCAGCTATCGTATGGCTTCAACTATTACGGGACGGTCGGTTCGAACCGCGACGAATTCGTCGTCATCCACAAGATGGAAAAGGTCGACTGGATGGAAGGCCCGTATCGCGAAACGCCCGCACACAAGGAGGCGGCAGAATGAAAATCCGCGCTCAAATCGGCATGGTGCTGAACCTCGACAAGTGCATCGGGTGTCACACCTGCTCGGTCACCTGCAAGAACGTCTGGACGAACCGCGAGGGTGTCGAATACGCCTGGTTCAACAATGTCGAGACCAAGCCCGGCATCGGCTACCCCAAGGAGTGGGAAAACCAGAAGAAGTGGAACGGCGGCTGGACGCGCAAGTCCAACGGCAAGATCGAGCCGAAGATGGGCGCCAAGTGGCGCATCCTCGCCAAGATCTTCGCCAATCCGGACCTGCCGGAAATCGACGACTATTACGAGCCGTTCGATTTCGACTACGGCCACCTCCAGACAGCGCGCGAGAGCCAGACGTCGCCCACCGCGCGTCCGCGTTCGCAGATCTCCGGCGAACGCATGCAGAAGATCGAATGGGGACCGAACTGGGAGGAAATCCTCGGTGGCGAGTTCTCCAAGCGCTCGGTCGACAGCAATTTCGAAGGGATCGAGAAGGAGATCTACGGCGAGTACGAGAATACGTTCATGATGTATCTGCCGAGACTGTGCGAGCACTGTCTCAACCCGACCTGCGTCGCTGCGTGCCCGTCCGGCGCGATCTACAAGCGCGAGGATGACGGCATCGTCCTGATCGACCAGGAGAAATGCCGCGGCTGGCGGATGTGCGTCTCGGGCTGCCCATACAAGAAGATCTATTACAACTGGTCATCCGGCAAATCGGAGAAGTGCACCTTCTGCTATCCGCGCATCGAATCCGGCCAACCGACCGTGTGTTCGGAAACCTGTGTCGGCCGCATTCGCTATCTCGGCGTGGTTCTCTACGATGCGGACCGCATCTCGGAGGCGGCGTCGACAGCCGACGAAAAGGATCTGTACGAGGAGCAGCTCAAGGTCTTCCTCGATCCCAACGACCCGGCGGTGATCGAACAGGCGCGCAAGGACGGCGTGCAGGAAGCCTGGCTGGAGGCCGCCAAAAAGTCGCCCGTCTACAAGATGGCGATGGAATGGAAAGTGGCGTTCCCGCTCCACCCCGAATACCGGACCCTGCCGATGGTCTGGTATATCCCGCCGTTGTCCCCTTTGCAGGCGGCGGCCGAATCCGGGAAGATCGGAATGGACGGCGCCATGCCGGACGTCCGTTCTCTCCGGATTCCGGTTCGTTACCTCGCGAACCTGCTCACGGCGGGCAAGGAGGCCCCGATAGTCTCCGCGCTCGAACGCATGCTCGCCATGCGCGCCTACATGCGCGCCAAGACGATCGACGGCGTGATCGACGAGGTCGTGGCCGAGAAGGTCGGCATGACCAGCCAGATGATCGAGGACATGTACCATGTGATGGCGATCGCCAATTACGAGGACCGTTTCGTCATCCCGACGTCGCACCGCGAGATCTCCGAGGATGCCTATGACGTTCGCGGCTCCTGCGGATTCTCCTTCGGCAATGGCTGCTCCGGCGGCGAAGCCGAAACCAACCTGTTCGGCGCCAAGCGGACGCGCACCGTCCAGACACCGACCGACCTCTTCAAGGAGCGCGTGTAATGAATACGGCCCTCAAAGTCATTTCGCTGCTGCTTTCCTATCCGACGGAGGACATCCGCAGCGCAGCGCCGGAACTGAAAACTGCCCTGCTCGAGGCGGACGTCGGAGATCGGGAGGCTGCGTTGCTTGGCAGGCTCGCCGACGACATCGCGGCGCTCGATCTCTATGACGCGCAGGAACGCTTCGTGCTCCTGTTCGACCGCACCCGTGCACTGTCGCTTCATCTGTTCGAACACGTTCACGGCGAAAGCCGCGACCGCGGCCAGGCGATGGTCGACCTGATGGCGATGTACGAGGCCGACGGCTTCGAGATCGATGCCAAGGAACTGCCGGATTACCTGCCGATGTTCCTCGAATATCTGTCGATGAAGCCGGCCGCCGAGGCCGGGGAACTGCTCGGTCAGGCGGCGCACATTATCGCAGCGATCCGCGAGCGTCTGACCAAGCGTGAATCGGTGTACGCCAACGCCTTCGCCGTTCTGGAATCTATGGCGCAGGGAAAACCCGACGCGAAGCTTCTGCGCGAACTGCTGGAGGCGCCCGAAGACGATCCCGCCGATCTGGAGGCGCTGGACCGCGTCTGGGAGGAAGAGGCGGTCGCCTTCGGCGGCAATGCCGGGGAGAACGCCTGCGGGCCGGATCGCCTGCAACGCCAGATCCGCGCTTCGAACCGCAAACCGGCCGACATGGCGCAAGAAACGACGGTCTAGGAGGACGGCACGATGTCTGACTTTCTGAATTCGCTACTTTTCGGGATCTATCCCTATATCGCGCTCGTCGTCCTGATCGCCGGTTCGGTCATCCGTTACGACCGGGAGCCGTACACCTGGCGCTCCGGATCGTCGCAATTGCTGAGGCGCAGACAACTGGTCTGGGGGTCGGTGTTGTTTCATGTCGGCGTGCTGGTGATCTTCGCCGGCCACGTCGTCGGCCTGCTGACGCCGATTGCGATCTTCGACATGCTCGGCATCAGCCACGGCGCCAAACAGTTGCTGGCGATCGTCGCCGGCGGCATTGCCGGAGCGATGGCCATCGTCGGCGCATCGATGCTGATTCACCGGCGCCTGTTCGATGCTCGCGTGCGCGCCACGTCGAGCACGACCGATACGTTGATCATCATCCTTCTATGGGTCCAACTCGCGCTCGGCCTGTTGACGATCCCGATCTCGCTGCAGCATCTCGACGGCCACGAGATGGTGAAGTTCATGACCTGGGCGCAGGGGATTTTCACCTTCAACCCGGACGCTTCGGCCTATGTCGCCGACGCCTCGATCATCTTCAAGCTGCACCTGTTCCTCGGGCTGACGATCCTGTTCCTGTTCCCGTTCACGCGTCTCGTGCACATGCTGAGCGTGCCGGTGCGCTACCTGTGGCGGCCGGGCTACCAGGTCGTGCGCGAACGCAATCGGCGGGCGCAACAGACCCGGCTTCCGGCGGAGTAGGAATGATGACGACGATCTACCAGAACCCGTCGCTCGATGCCGCTGCCCCCCAGGCCAGGGGCGACAGTTACTCGACATATCAGGAGCCGGACACGCGCGTGCCGCCTAAGGCGGCGCCGCTGATGCGCGAAATCTCGGTGAACGGCATTGCCATTCCCGAAAGCGAAATCCTGGCCGAGGCGCAGAACCATCCGGCGGAAAACCCGGGTAGCGCCCTCAAGGCGGCGGCCGAGGCATTGGTGATCCGCGAGCTTCTCTGGCAGGAGGCGCTGCGGCTGGAGATCGGAGTTGCGCCCGAAAACGATGCAGCCGGCCGTATGGAAACGGAGCGCGATGCCGCTATCCGTCTCCTGGTTGAGCGCGAAGCCCGGGCGCCATCGGCAACGGACGAAGAATGCCGTCGCTACTATGAGCGTTTTCCGGAAAAGTTTCGAACCGAACCGCTTTTCGAGGCACGGCACATTCTCCTTGCCGCGCCCGAATCCGACCGGCAGGCGCGCGCTACCGCCCGCGAAAAGGCAGTCCGGCTGTGCGAAGGACTGGCGCGGGCATCGGCCGACTTCGCGGCAATGGCGCGCGAATACTCGGATTGCCCTTCGCGGGAACAGGGCGGAAATCTCGGGCAGCTGACGCGCGGCAGCACGGTGGCCGAATTCGAGGCTGCCCTGTCGACGATGCGGGAAGGCGAGATTTCGCCGTCTCCGGTGGAGAGCCGGTTCGGCTTTCATATCATCGCGCTCGACCGGAAGATCGAGGGCCGACAACTCCCCTATGATTTCGTCGCCGACCGAATTGCCGCATGGCTGGAAGCGTCCGCCTGGTCGAAGGCGGTCTCCCAATACATCGCTGTTCTCGCGGGAAAGGCGGAGATTCGCGGGATATCTCTGGAAAAGGCGGACGGACCGCTCGTGCAGTAGGGAAGGGGCGATGAACAAGACCGACGAGGCAAGGCAAATGGCCCTCGCGGCGCTCGCGACACCGCCGCCGCCCTCGCATCTCCTGTCGCCGCTCGACTATTTCGTCGCCGATCACTTCCGGCAGCGCATGCTGTGCTGGTTGCTTGACCAGGTCGCGGACGCGACGGAACCCGACTACGAGTTCGTTTTCGCCGGATTGGCGTTTCTGCGCGGGGATTTCGGGCTGCATTTCCTCGACGAGGAAGAGGATCTTTTTCCGTTGCTGCGTCGCCGTGCCGAAGCCGAGGACCGGATCGAGGAAGTTCTTGACGAATTGTGCCGGGAACATGCTGCCGACAGGCAGGATGCGGCGGCGATTGTCGTCGGATTTTCCAAGGCTTCCGGGACGAGTCGCCGGCGTTGGCTAACGCGAGCGTTCCGAAATCTCGTGCACCGTTTCGCGGCAAATGAAAGGCGGCACCTCATTGTCGAAAATGCCATCGTCCTGCCGCTCGCGCGTGTTCGGCTGACCGTAGACGACCTGCGCAATCTAGGGCTGCGCATGGCGGCGCGCCGCGGCATGGATTACCCGGATATCGCACATGCTGTCTAACCTGCTCGACCACAACGTCCGCTGGGCATCCGGCAAGATCAAGGACGACCCCGACTATTTCCGCAGATTGTCGGCCTTGCAGCGTCCGGAATATCTCTGGATCGGGTGTTCTGACAGCCGCGTTCCGGCGAACGTGATCACGGGCCTCGAGCCCGGTGAGGTCTTCGTCCATCGCAATGTCGCCAATCTCGTGCATCGCGCCGACCTCAACTTGTTGTCGGTGCTCGAATTCGCAGTCGAAACGCTCGAAATAAAACACATCATCGTCTGCGGCCACTACGGTTGCGGCGGCGTTCGCGCGGCCATGGATGGACACCGCCACGGCATCATCGACCACTGGCTGCAACCGATCCGCGATGTCGCGGACGCGCGCGCTGAGGAACTCGCCGCCGTTTCCGATCCGGAAGCGCGGCTGGACCGTCTCTGCGAACTCTCCATCGCCGCCCAAGTGGAGGGATTGTCGCGTACTCCGATCATTCGGTCGGCCTGGAAACGCGGCAGGCAGCTTGCGATCCACGCATGGATCTATGGCTTGAACGACGGCCTCATACGCGATCTCGAATGCGGTTGCGCCGGTTACCATGAGGAGCACACCCGTGAACATCCATAGCGAGATTCATCATGCATTCTGCGGCTGCGACGATACCCGGCGCCTCGACGACATGCTGACTGTCGAGGAGGCCATCGCCATCGCCCGCTCGCTGGTCATTCCTGTCCGAGAGTCGGAGCGGGTGCCACTTTGCAGGGCAACCGGAAGGGTGGCCGCCGGCGATATCCGCGCGCCGCGTCCCATGCCGTTCTTCGACCAGTCGGCGATGGACGGCTTCGCTGTCCGCAGTTCGGATCTGGCCGGGCAGGGGCCCTGGCGCCTGGACGTCCTGGCGACCATTGCGGCGGGCGACCGCGTGCATTCCGATCAGTGGACGGAAGGCGCGGCGAAACGGATTTACACCGGTGCGCCGATTCCCGCGGGCGCCGATGCCGTCGTGATGATCGAGGACTGCGAAGACGGGAGCGACTCCGTCACTGTCAGGCGCCGTCCGCGCTCCGGCGAGAACATCCGCCGACGGGGCAGCGACATCGAGCGCGGCGCGCAGATTCTCGACGCGGGAACGCGGATCGAACCGCGTCATGTCGGCTTGCTCGCGGCAAACGGTTACACCGAACTGGATGTATTCCGGCGTCCGCGTGTCGGCGTCTTTTCGACCGGAAGCGAACTGGTATCGCAAGCCGTGCCGGAAGAGGGCCGAATCTTCGACGCCAACAGGCCAATGCTGATCGCCATGGCCGAGAGCGCCGGTGCGGAGGTGTTCGATCTGGGCATCGTCGACGACGACCTCGAAGCGATGACCGATTTCTTCTCACGGCACGCCGACGAATTCGACATGCTGCTTTCGTCCGGCGCCGTGTCGGCTGGAGGGCGCGACTTCATCCGGCCCGCATTGGCGCAAGCGGGCGGCACGGTCCGCGCATGGAAGGTGGCTTTGAAACCCGGCAAACCGATCCTGTTCGCAACGCTGGGCCGGACCGCCTGTTTCGGCCTGCCTGGCAATCCCCTGTCGGCCTATGTGGGTTTCGAGCTCTTCGTGCGCGAGCAGATACTGCGGCTCGGCGGCGTCGGCGAAGCGGGCGGAGGGGAAACGCGGGCACTTGCCGGGTATTCAACGCATCGCAAGACGGGTCGAACGGAATATGCGCCCGCGAGGATTGTATCCTGGACACCCGAGGGC
>JBAQHA010000862.1:0-4833 GCA_049288075.1 Oricola sp. | reverse complement strand
GTCATGCGCTCGTTTATGATCATGCCGGCGCCTGCGCTCGCGCCGACGCCGAGGGGCTTTTCATAATCGGCATCGATCTGTCCTATCCAGATACTGACGGAGACGAACCATGACTCAGGGACGTCAGCTGGTGATCGGGATCGTCGCCGGAGAGCAGTCGGGCGAAAACCTGGCGGTCGATCTGATCGATTCGATCGCGGCGCGTACGGGCTCCTTGCCGCAGCTGGTTGGCGTCGGCGGAGACCGCCTGGCCGAGCGAGGACTGAAATCCGTATTCGACCCCTCCGAAATCGCGTTGATGGGCATTTCGGCCGTGCTGGTTTCCGTGCCACGGCTGTTGCTGCGCTTGCGCCAGACAGCGCAGGCGCTCATTGCCGCCAGGCCGGATGTCATCATTCTGATCGACAGCCCGGAGTTCTCCTATCGCGTGGCGCAGCGGGTGAAGAAGGCGTTGCCTTACACGCCGGTAATCAAATACGTCGCCCCGTCGGTCTGGGCGTGGCGGCCGGGCAGGGCGCGCGCGATCGCGCGCTACATCGATCATGTCCTGGCGATTTTGTCGTTCGAGCCGGCGGTGATGGAGGGACTCGGCGGTCCAAAAACCACCTATATCGGTCATCCGCTTGCGATGGACGCGGGACTTGAAGCGGTCTGGACCGCGCGGCGCGAAAGGCCCCCGCGAAAAACAGGAACGCAGTTCGACCTGCTTGTCCTTCCAGGGTCCCGGAAAGGCGAAATCGACGGCCTGTTGCCGGATTTCGAGCAGGCCGTTGGCGTCCTGCATGAGCGGGGCCACCGGTTCCGCATCCTGATGCCGACATTGCCGAGGCTTGCCGAGACGCTGATGCAGCGAACGGCCTCCTGGCCTGTCAAGCCTCTGATCACAACTTCTCCCGCCGACAAGATCGCGGCATTTCGGACGGCAGATGCCGCGCTCGCCGCTTCCGGCACCGTCTTGCTGGAACTGGCGCTGGCCGGAGTACCTGTCATCAGTTGCTACCGCACTGATCGCATCATGCGTCTTGCGGTCTCGTTGGTTACGACCTGGACAGCAGCGCTTCCCAACATCATCGCAGACCGCCCGATCGTTCCCGAATATATCGACTACCTGATCCGGCCCGGCATGCTCGCGCGCCGGATAGAGGAACTCGTCGAAGAAAACAGCGGTGCGGCCGCGCTGCAACTCTCCGGTTTCAAGACCGTTCGAGACCTGATGGTGATTGCCGAAAGACCAGGCTCTCGCGCGGCCGCCATCGTGCTCGACGCGGTCGCGAAAATTCCCGACAGCGGACAATAAAAAACCGGCCATCGCCAGCGACGGCCGGTTCGCGATGGTGCCCGATCAGCGCTTGTTGATCGGCTGATAGTCGCGCTTCGGCTCGCCGGTATAGAGCTGCCGCGGGCGGCCGATGCGCTGGCTCGGGTCTTCGATCATTTCCTTCCACTGCGCGATCCAGCCGACCGTGCGGGCTACCGCGAACAATACGGTGAACATCGTGGTTGGGAAGCCGAGCGCACGTAGCGTGATGCCGGAATAGAAGTCGATGTTCGGATACAGCTTCTTCTCGACGAAGTACTCGTCGTGAAGCGCGATTTGCTCCAGTTCCATCGCCACTTCGAGCATCGGATCGTCCTTGATGCCGAGCTCACCGAGGACCTCGTGCGTCGTCTTCTGCATGATCTTCGCGCGCGGATCGTAGTTCTTGTAAACGCGGTGCCCGAAGCCCATCAGGCGGAACGGATCGTTCTTGTCCTTGGCCTTCGCGATATATTCGGGAATGCGGTCGACCGTGCCGATTTCGGCGAGCATGTTGAGCGCGGCCTCGTTGGCGCCGCCATGCGCCGGGCCCCACAGGCAGGCGATGCCGGCCGCGATGCAGGCGAACGGATTGGCGCCGGAGGAACCGGCGAGGCGCACCGTCGAGGTCGACGCATTCTGTTCGTGATCAGCGTGCAGGATGAAGATGCGGTCCATGGCGCGCGCAAGCACCGGATTGACCCTATAATCCTCGCACGGCACGGCGAAGCACATGCGCAGGAAGTTCGACGCGTAGTCGAGGTCGTTTTGCGGATACACGAAAGGCTGGCCGATATGGTATTTGTAGGCCATTGCGGCGATCGTCGGCATCTTGGCGATCATCCGCATGGAAGCGACCATGCGCTGATGCGGATCGGAAATGTCGG
Organism: Oricola sp.; assembly: GCA_049288075.1. Classification (GTDB taxonomy): domain Bacteria; phylum Pseudomonadota; class Alphaproteobacteria; order Rhizobiales; family Rhizobiaceae; genus Oricola. The sequence goes on along the minus strand of JBAQHA010000862.1, from coordinate 2,649 downwards.
TTGAGTCGTGATAGAAGGCCGATAGCGCGCCAACCGTGCCGCACATGACCGCCATCGGATGCGCGTCCCGGCGGAAGCCGGTGAAGAAACGCATCATCTGTTCGTGCACCATGGTATGGCGCGTCACCCGGAAGTCGAAGTCCTCCTTCTGGGTCTTTGTCGGCAATTCGCCGTAGAGGAGCAGATAACAGACTTCGAGGAAGTCGCCGTGTTCGGCCAATTGTTCGATCGGGTAGCCGCGATGCAGCAGCATGCCTTCGTCGCCGTCGATGAAGGTGATCTTCGAATCACAGGACGCGGTCGAGGTGAATCCGGGGTCATAGGTGAACGAGCCGGTATCCTTGTAAAGCGACGAGATGTCGATCACGCTCGGCCCGATTGTGCCCTCTCGCACGGCAAACTCGTGTTCCCCACCCGAATACGACAATTTTGCGGTCCCATCAGACATGACGTCTCCTTCCTCGTTTAATCTCTCACGAAATCGGCGTGAAATATCGCGATGCAACAAACCCGTTTTTCATTGTTATGTGCGGGTTGCTATCCCATCCGCATTACGCTGCCAAGGCAGCAATAAGACTATGCTGCAATGCATTATAGAGCCCGGTTCGCGCGCGCGAAAGCGCTCATGACGAACAATCGCGTATACGGGCGAGAGACTCGTCGCGCCCGAGTACCGCGAGCACGTCGAACACGCCTGGCGAGGTACTTCGCCCGGTAAGCGCCGCCCGTAACGGCTGGGCTACCTTCCCGAGCTTCAGCTCTTCGACTTCGGAAAAAATGCGAACGGCGGCATCGAGTTCGTCGGTGTTCCAATTCTCGACGGCTTCGAGTCTAGGCAGTATCCTGCGCAGTATGGTGCGCGCATCGTCTGTCAGGATTGCAGCGGCCTTCTCGTCGAATGCAAGCGGGCGTTCGGCGAACAGGTAGCCGGCGTTGTCGATCAGTTCGACAAGTGTCTTGGCGCGTTCCTTCAGACCCGGCATGGCTGCCAGCAGTTGCGCTTTGCGGGCATCGTCGAACCTGGCGCGCAGCGCTTCCGCGCCTTCGAGTTCCGGCAGAAGATCCTCGATTCGTTTCACGAGATAGGCGTCGTCTGCGGCGCGGATGTAGTGGCCGTTGATCGCTTCGAGCTTGGCAAAGTCGAAGCGCGCGGCGCCCTTGTTGACATCGCGAATGTCGAACCAGGAAATCATGTCCTCGGTGGACATGATCTCGTCGTCGCCATGGCTCCAGCCCAGCCGGGCGAGATAGTTGCGCAGCGCTTCCGGCAGATAGCCCATGGCGCGATAGGCCTCGACGCCGAGCGCGCCGTGGCGCTTCGACAGTTTAGCGCCGTCGGAGCCGTGGATCAGCGGTATATGGGCCATGTTCGGCACGTCCCATTCCATCGCCTGAAAGATGACGGTCTGGCGCGCGGCGTTGGTCAGGTGGTCGTCGCCGCGGATGATATGCGTGACGCCCATGTCGTGGTCATCGACCACCACGGCGTGCATGTAAGTCGGCGTACCGTCGGAACGAAGGATAATGAAGTCGTCGAGGTCCTTGTTGGGAAAGTGCACGTCGCCCTGAACCATGTCGCGCACCAGCGTCTCGCCGTCTTGTGGCGCCTTGATGCGGATGACCGGCGAAACGCCTTCCGGCGCTTCCGACGGATCGCGGTCGCGCCAGCGGCCGTCATACCGGGGCGGGCGGCCTTCGGCGCGCGCGGTCTCGCGCATTTCCGTCAGTTCCTCCGGCGACGCATAGCAATGATACGCCTTGCCACGCTTCAGGAGTTCGAGTGCGACCTCGCGATGCCGGTCGACCCGGGCGAATTGCGAAATCGCGTCGCCGTCCCATTCGAGCCCGAGCCAATGCAACCCGTCCAGGATCGCCTCAACCGCAGCTTGCGAGGAGCGTTCGCGGTCGGTATCTTCTATGCGCAGGAGCATCTTGCCGCCGGTGTGCTTGGCGTAAAGCCAGTTGAACAACGCGGTGCGTGCGCCGCCGATATGGAGAAAACCGGTCGGGGAAGGGGCGAAACGGGTGACGATATCGCCAGTCATGGTGAGCTCCGATTGTCTTGAGTAACGGGCCGTCGGCGCGGCCGGATGCGGAATCCGGGCAACGTCTAGCATACGCGCAGGGGAGCGCAAGCATGCGCCGCGCTTCGTCGCCATGACGGACCCGCATAACTCCGACGTCGCGGCGACGACCGATGAGCGTCTGTTCTTCCGGCCCGCCTCCGAACAGGCACCGCTTGCGCCGATCTCCTCCAAACCGTCGCCGCCCGCATCGCGTCGACGCGTTTTCAATCTGCCGGCCGCGCCGGTGCGAAGGTCCTACAGCGCTGCCATCGCGCGGGCAGTTCGAACCGACCTGAGCCGGGAAGCGGGCCTCGGAGCGCCGTTTCTGTTCCTGCCAGTCGCGCTCGTGATCGGCCTGCTCGTCTACTTCAACCTGCCGGTCGAACCGGCGCCGTGGAACCTGCCGGTGGCCCTCGTCGCGCTCGCGATAGCGCTGTTGCTCGTGTGGCGCGGTAATCCGATCGCCCGATATGCCGTCATCGCCGCCTTCGTATCCGTCGCCGGCATGGCGCTGGCGCAAGTCCACACGCATTGGGTGGCGACGCCCATCCTCGGTTCCGATGTGACGACCCGGCTGACCGGG
>JBAQHA010000861.1:0-4160 GCA_049288075.1 Oricola sp. | reverse complement strand
GGCGTCGACCGCGCTTTCGACCCAGGCGATCTCCAGTTCCCGGCCTTCGAGCCAGCCGGCATTGATCGCCGCGCGGTCCGGATAGGCGAGCAAGGTGCCGTCGGCCGCCTTTCTCGCAAAACGGATGTCCGGTTCCCAGCCGAAGGGCCGGTTGTCTTCGGTCACGGCGACGAGATCATCCGGCCTGCGATGGAAGGGAACGTCGAATGCGCCCGTTTTCACGCGCGAGGCCTCGATCTCCGGTTCATAGAAGGCGGTGACGAAACCGCGCCCTCCCTGCGTATCGACCAGCCGGCACGGATAGAAATTGCGCTCGAAGAAATCGCGCGGATCGGCTTGCGCAGCGGCAGTCCCGGCCTCGGCGAAAAGCGGCTCCAGCCGCTCGGGATGCACACCCGCCGCGCCGGCGCGATAGGTCTCGCCCACCGGCCGGTGCGCATGGCGCGCGAAGGCGCGCAATGCGGCGGAATGATCGTCCGCGGCCCATCCGGCCAGTTCCGAGAAGGCGAGCGGTCGCAGCGTCCACATGGCGCGAACGCTTATTCTTCCGATTCGGTCGCGACGAGACGCCAGTTGGGATCACGGCTGCGCATGTCGCGCGAGAAGGTCCAGACGTCCTTGACCTCGACAACCGCATCGGGATCGCCGTCTATCACCGTGCCGGCCTTGTCCCTGGTGGCCGAAATCAACTGGCTGATGAAACGGATCGTCACATAGGCTTCGGCATCGCGCATCTCGGCGGTCGTGATCTCGGCCTTGTCGATTCCGACGAAGCTCGAATGAACGGTCTCGCCACGGGCCTCGCGATCGTCGAGCGCCTTGGCGAAGCCATCATAGACTTCCTTGGAGAGCAGGTTTTTCAGCGTCTTGCGGTCGCCGTCGGCGAAGGACATGACGATCATCTCGTAGGCTGTCTTGGCGCCCGCGAGGAAGGTGGCAGGATCGAATTCGCGCGCGGCGTCGCGAATCGTGCGCAAACCGGCATTGAGCGGGGAACCGGGCGGAGCGAAGCGGTCGATCTCGCGATAGGGCTCCGCCTTGGCGTCACCACGGCCGGGCAACGTGATCACGTTGTCGGTTTCCGCGCCCTCCGCGCCCTTGTCTTCCGCCGATTCGCGAGTCTGCGAATAGGGATCGAAGGGCGGACGCTCGCTACCGGTCCGTTTTCCCAGCACGTTACGCAGCTGCAGGAACACGAACACCGCCGCAACGACGAAGATCAATGTGACGAGGTTGGAGCCTTCCATAAAACGTCCCGTAAAAAAGAGGCCAGTTACACCTGACCTCATATAACCACGAATGGCGAGCATTCAAATCGCGCAACGAATAACTACATTGAGAACGCAACACATGAAAAAGAAGCCCAGTTGATGCCGTTCACCCTCATTCCCTTCATCCTGCTGATCATCCCGCTGCTCGAGATCGGCGTCTTCGTCGTCGTCGGGTCGCGGATCGGCGTCTTTCCGACACTGGCGATGGTCGTCCTGACGGCGTTCATCGGGTCGATTCTGCTCAGAGTCCAGGGTTTCGGCCTGCTGACGCGAATGCGCGCGGAAATGGATCAGGGCCGAATGCCCGGCCGCGATCTCGTTCACGGCGTGATGATCCTCGTCGCCGGCGTCCTGCTTCTGACACCCGGCTTCGTCACCGACACGCTGGGCTTCCTGCTGTTCGTTCCGGCGGTGCGCGATCTCGTCTGGCGCTTCGCCCGCAGCCGGATTCAGGTCGTGTCGGCCGGAGGCACGCAGCACCAGACGCGCGGGTTTCATGACGAGCGTGTCATCGACCTGACGGAGGACGAATATACCAGGGCGCGGGACGGCTCCAGCCCGTGGTCGCAAGACAAATGAGGCCGCCGGGGAGCCCGGCCGCCATCCTTGCCAGCTCTCCGGGGAAGTGCTAGCGAGCCGCAGCATTCACCCGGCGCGGACCGATCGTGCCGGCTTCACACTTCAAGAGGCTTTCAGCGATGGCAGATGAAACAACCACCGGCGCAAAGGGCAACGGCCAGGCACCGCAGCTTTCGGTCCTGACCCAGTATGTGAAGGATCTCTCCTTCGAAAGCCCCGGCGCACCGCTCTCGCTGCGTCCGCGCGAGAACACGCCGGCGATCAACATCAATGTCAACGTGGTGGCCAATCCGCTCTCGGAAAGCGACTACGACGTCAACCTGACGCTGACGGCAAAGGCCGAAGACGGCGGCGCGGTGCTGTTCAATGTCGAACTGGTCTATGGCGGCGTGTTCCGCGTCGCGAATTTCCCGCAGGAGCACGTCCTGCCGGTCCTGTTCATCGAGTGTCCGCGGCTTCTGTTCCCGTTCGCGCGCCAGATCGTCGCCGACTGCACGCGCAATGGCGGCTACCCGCCGCTGATGATCGATCCGATCGATTTCGCGCAGATGTTCCAGCGCCGGATGGCCGAGGAACAGGCGAAGGCCCAGGTCAAGTCCTGAGGCTTCTCTTCCATCGAATACGCGAAGGGCGGCTCAGCCGCCCTTTTTTGTTGACTGGAGCCAGAGGGCGTCTTCGCCGAGGCCGGCGACCATGGCGAGATGGGCCGCCTGTTCCGCCGGCGTGATGCGCGGCGGCAAGGGCGCCGGACGCAACCGCAGCGTCAGCAAACCGGCATCCCCCGGGCCGGTTTCCCCGGAGAGCCGGCCGGCTGCCTCGACGGATTCGAGGACGAGGGCCGCCTGTTTGCCGCCGACGAGCTCGATATAGACTTCCGCCAGCAATTCGCTGTCCAGCAAGGCACCGTGCTTTTCGCGCATGGAATTGTCGATGCCGTAGCGCTTGCACAATGCATCAAGCGAATTCGGGCCCATCGGGTGGCGGCGGCGCGTAAGACCGAGGCTGTCGACGACGCGCTCGGGATCGATCGGCGGGAAGCCGAGCCGGGCGAACTCCGCGTTGAAGAAACCGACATCGAAACCGGCATTGTGGGCGATCAGCGTCGCGCCTTCGGTGAAATCGAACCAGTCCTGGACGATTTCCACGAATTTCGGCTTGTCGGCGAGTTGTTCGTTGGAAATGCCGTGGACTGCAAGCGCCTCGGGATGAACGGCGCGACCATCGGGATTGATGAAGACGTGGAAATTGCGACCGGTCAGGAACCGGTTCTCGAGTTCGACCGCGCCGATCTCGATGATCCGGTCCATTCTGGAATCGAGACCGGTGGTCTCGGTATCAAAGATGATTTCACGCATGGTTTCGTCTTGAATCCCTTGTCAGGCGATGATGAGCGGCGCAATGCGTCGTCACAAGGACGGGGCGCTTCAATCCCGTGTTTCTTTTGGCGCGGCCATCGCGTTCAGCACCCTGACGATATCGCGCACCTTGGCAGCGGCGCATTCCATACCAAGCGACGTGTCGATCATGAAGTCGGCGCGACGGCGTTTTTCCGCGTCGGGCGTCTGTTTCGCGAGCAGGGCGTCGAAGCGCTCTTGCGTCATGCCGGGGCGCGCCATCACCCGCTCGCGCTGGATCTCGGCGGGCGCGGTGACGACGATAACGAAATCGACGCGTTTGTCGCCGCCGGTTTCGAACAGCAGCGGAATGTCGAGGATCACCAGCGGCCTGTCTTCGGCGCGAGCTTTCTCGACGAATGCGATTTCCGCCTCGCGAACGAGCGGATGGACGATCAGTTCGAGCCGTTTCATCGCCTCGGCGTTGCCGACGACACGCTTGCCGAGTTCGACGCGATCGACCACGCCGTCCTTCACCGTTCCGGGGAATGCCTGTTCGATCAGCGGCGCGGCCTTGCCCGCATAGAGCGCATGGACGGTCGCGTCGGCGTCGTGGACCGGAACGCCTTCATCGGCAAACATTTTCGCCGTGGTCGATTTACCCATACCGATGGACCCGGTTAGACCCGCGATGATCATCGATCGCGCACCCCGTCGAGATCGGCGATGACGATCTGCCGCAGAGCCTCGTCGACTTCCGGAAAACGGCCGAACCAGCGTTCGAAGCCCGGCGCCGCCTGGTGCAACAACATGCCCAGGCCGTCGGCGGTGCGCAGGCCCGCCTCGGCGGCGCGTTTCAGGAAAGGCGTTTCGAGCGGCACGTAAACGATGTCGGTTGCGAGCGCGCCAACGCGAGCCAATCCCATGTCGAGCACGAGCGGCGGTTGGCCTTTCATCCCGAGCGAGGTCGTATTGA
>JBAQHA010000860.1:0-2299 GCA_049288075.1 Oricola sp. | reverse complement strand
TCGTGGTGCCGGATCTCGGTTTGTTCGTAGCGGAAAACCGATCGGTCTATCCGAATGGCCGTCAAGTTTGCCTGGCGGTCCTCAAGGGTGATCGCAACTGAATTTCGGGGCAAGTGATTGAAAGAGTGGCGAATATGAACCATCACAATCCACTACGCGTGACCTTTTTTGGCGACTCGATCTGCGTCGGTCAAGGGGTGTCGATCTATAGCGGGTGGGTGACACGGGTCGCCGGCCGCCTGGAACGGATCGCCGAAGATCGCAATCGCGAGATCGTCGTCACCAACGCCTCGGTAAATGGCAACACCACCCGTCAGGCGCTCGAGCGAATGCCCTACGACGTGCAGTCGCATGGGGTAGACATCCTCATCGTCCAGTTTGGTATGAACGACTGTAACTATTGGCAGACCGACAGGGGGCTGCCGCGCGTCAGTCCGGCTTGCTTTGCCGCCAACCTGGCAGAGATCATCGACCGTGGACGTGCGTTCGGAGCCAAGCGGATCTTCCTGCACAATAATCACCCGACGACCCGCGATCGCGAACCGCTTCCTGGTGCGCCGAAGACATACGAGGAAAGCAACCGCGAGTACAACGCCATCGTCCGCAGGATCGGCGCGGATGCGGCCGGCGACGTCGTGTTCATCGACATCGAGGCGTCTTTCAAAGGCGTTGCGGGAGAGGGTCGTGAGAGGCTGGCCGATTTCCTGCTAGCCGATGGTTTGCATCTGAGCCGGAAGGGGCATGACGTCTATTTCGACGTCGTGGCGGACAAGATCGAGCAATGCGCCATTGAAGCGCTCGAGACGGCGGCGTGATGAGGAATCCGATCTGGCACCGGTCTAGGCGCGAGCTATGAACGCGACAATTGCCCAGCATCCAATCGTCTGGACCGTGGATGAGGCCGCAGCTCTGCTGCAACCCGCGGATCCGCATCTGAACATTCTGTTGCTCGCAGACGATTCGCATCCCGCCGATGCGGTGCGCGATCACGTTTGCTCGATAAGCCAACAGTCCCGTCACAGAGTCACGGTAATCAATCCTATCCGCTACCGGAAGGGCTGGCTGGTCGGATTGCTAGACTACGATGTCATCCTGATCCACTACTCGATTTCTATTCTCTTCGATTACTACCTGCCTGCGCCTGTCGCTGCGGCTGTAAAGCGTTTTCCTGGGCCGAAGATCCAGATCATTCAAGACGAATGCCGCTGGGTGGACCGGATGACCGGGCGGATGGCTGAGATCGGCATCGATGCCGTCTTCTCGTCATTGACGCCGGAAAATGTTCGCCGCACCTATCACCACGAACACGTGGCCGGGTTTCGGTTCGTCTCAGGCTTGCCGGGTTATATCTCCAGCCGTCTGCGTGAGATGGATACGCCGCCGCTTGCCGACCGGCCATTCGATCTCGTCTATCGTGGACGGCCGCTGCCGATCTGGCTTGGCCGTTTCGGCCAGGAGAAGGCCGAGATTGGCTCGCAGGCACTCCGCATGGCAGAACGTTATGGTCTTAAAGCGGACTGCGACACGCGGGAGGAAGCTCGCGTCTATGGTACGAAATGGAACGATCTCCTGATCCGGGGTCGTGCGGCCTTGGCTACCGAAGGTGGTGCCACTGTGTTCGATTTCGACGGCACGATAGAGGAAGGTGTTGCGGACTACCGGCGTCGGAATCCTTACGCCTCCGACGATGAAGTCTGGAATGCGGTGGTCAGGCCGCATGAAGGCAATGTCGTCCACAAGACGATTACTCCGCGCGTCTTTGAAGCGATCATGTGTCGTACGGCGCTGGTGATGTACCCGGGCGACTATCGCGGCATCCTGCAACAGTGGGAGCATTACATCCCGCTGGAGCGGGACGGGTCGAACGAAGCGGAGGTGGTAGAGCGGTTGAAGGACGTTCCCTATCTCACGCAGTTGGCGGAGCGCGCCTACGAGCGCGTTGCCATGGATCCCGCATTGCTGTTCGAGAGCTACGTCAGGGCCCTGGATTCGGTTGCCAACCGACTGCTCGCCGAGCGTGGGCCTGTCCCGAAACGGCACAGGGCTTTGCTAACGAGCTTGGTTGGCTTTCCTTTGGTCCGCGACGGGTTGTCCCGTGTCGAGCGTGAGTTGAGTGATTTCAAAAACGTGCACACGCCGGCAGGCAAAGCGTTCTACATGACAAACCAGTGGATAGTGCTAGCGAAAAGGCTATTGGCCGGGCTCGTTCCTGGCCGGAACACAACATCACTATCTGACGCCGAGAAGTCCAAGGAATGAAGAGCACCATATTGATGCTATATGGTGACCAGTTCCGCTT
>JBAQHA010000859.1:0-2807 GCA_049288075.1 Oricola sp. | reverse complement strand
GACCGGTCTCGATCTTCAGCAGCAGCGGCTGCGGCGGGCGGTCGCCGCGATGCTTCCTCAGTTCAGCATTGAGGCCCCGAATATCCTCCGGACGCTGGATGAACGAGCAGCCGACGATGTCCGCATGGGTTGCGACGAAGGGGAGGTCGGCGAGATCCTTCGGCGTCAGCGGCGCGATCTCGAGATCGATGGAGGGAAAATTCATGCCCTTTTCGAGCTTCAGTTTTTCGCCCTTGTCGCGCGCCACCGTCACTTCCAGCACGACGCCGCCGTCGAAGACTTCCGCCACCCGGGCGCCGATCTTGCCGTCGTCGACCCATGCCAGCATACCCGGCTGCAGCCTCGAAACGATATGGGGGAAAGTGATGGTGACCGCGGGCAGGCCGCTGTCATTGCCGCCATTGGCGGCGACGAGCTGGAAGCGATCGCCGCGATGCAGGCGGCTGCGTCCGGCGAAGTCGATGGTCTCGATGCGGCATTTCGGGCCGGCGATATCCATCACGACGGGGCAGGTGCGGCCGGCCTTTTTCGCGGCGGCGCGGATGTTGGCGATCATCGCCGCCCAGACCTCGGGGCCGTCATGGGCGCAGTTGATGCGGAAGCAGCTCGCTCCGGCCTCGACCAGCCTTTCGACATAGGCGGGGTCGTGGGCGCCCTGTTCGGGCATCGTCACCATGATGCGGGTTTTGCGCTCGCCCGGAAAATCGCCGAAGAAACGTTCCTGCTCGCGGGTGATGAAATCCAGGCCGACGGTCAGTTCCCCCGGGTCCGGCCATTGCGCAGGATAGCCGGACAGGCCGTCGACCGTGGCCGCAACGGCGGCGAGCGACTGGCGGGGGTGGGCCTCGGCGCGGCCGAGCGACGACAGGCCGAGCGCCGAGAGGTCGGCCTGAAGGTCGGTCAGGTCGCGCTGGCGGGCGGCAAGATAGTAGGCCAGGTTTTCCGCCCCCGCGCGGAAATCCCCGCGCTCGATTTCCGGTTCCCAGTCCGCGAAAACCTCCGCACAGCCGGCCTCGATTTCGGCCATGCGCTCGCGCAGCAAGGTTCGGCATACCTCGATGCGGGCCTTGTCCTGCGCGTTGGCGGCGCAAGCGCCCGGCGCGACCGCTTGCGTCATGTTCTCGTTCATTCGTCCCGGTTCTTCGTTGTTGGGCGGCCGGTTCGCATCATACGCCTCAAAGCCGCCGGTTGGACGAAAACGCTATCGGCCGACTGTATCGTTTCTATGACGCGTCGTCCGGCTTGCCGTCGCCTTCGGGCTTGTCATCGACCTCGCGCACGACCTCGATCCGCACATGCGTGACGAGCGCGGCGATGACGCCGAGGATGGCGAGCCATGGCGCCGCGAGGGCGACAACGCCGCCGGCGACCGCGCCGAAGGTCAGCGGCGTCTCGAACACGGTGTCGCCATCGGACGCCTTGATCCGGAGCTGGCGGACATTGCCTTCCTTGACGAGATCCTTGACCTGCTGCACGAGCTGGCTGCCGAGGACCTCGATCTCTTCCGTGAAGGTTTTCTTGCCGTTGCCGTCCTGCGTATCCATGGGATCGACCTTCCTGCGTTGCGTGTGTCTGATTGAGACGAACGCATAGCATCCGCGCGCGGAAAGGGTGTTGACGACGGTCAAATGCCGGCGCGTTACCGGCCGGAATCCGGCCAACTACTGGCAGAGGCGGTAGCCGCCGCGCCTTCGCGCGAGATCGAGATGAACATGGGTGTCGTGAAACCCGTCGCTGCCGGGCCCGAGCACGGTGGTGAAATGCAGACACGCTCCCGCCTGGATCGCTTTTTGAAAAACTTCGTCGAGCGATCCCTTGGGCTGGTCCGGCCGGATCGAAAGGTCATCGTGCCCGGAGAACTCGAAGGTCGCGACATCGATCGCGTCGCCGACGGCGTGTTCGGAGATCTTCGTGTCCGGCTGGCCGTTGCGGTTGCGGCACACATAGGTTGATGCATGGCGGATGCCGGTCAGCCTGACGTCGTCGCCGAACACCTTTGCGGCGGGGGCGACGACATTCGCTGTCCATCTCGCAGTCGCCAGCGCGGTCTCGCATCGCATCTGCGTTTCCGGCCCGATGGCGACGCCTCCTATGATTTCGGAGAGGTCATAGGTCGCGGGCAGGCCGCAGGTTCCGGGACCGTCGATGGCGTCGCGGCGTTCGAACATGGCGCCCAATGCCTTCAATCCCGCTTCGCAGGCGGCAAGGGCGGCCTCGTCCGGTTTTTCCGGCGGCGGATTCTGATCGGTCGGAGGCGGCGTTTCGGCACCGGTCGCCGGGGCGGGAGCAGGCGCCTGGCTGCGCGGATCGGGCACCGGGACCGGTACCTGGTCCGGCAGGTCGGCGGCGGCGAGCACGAACAGCGCCGCCGGGACGACGAGGGCATTGAGCGTCGGACGCCATCGATGTCTTGGCATGTTCATGGAGGGATAATGTCCGGAAACGCCGTTCGCTCCTACCGGGATTCATGTCCGACCGGCGGAGCACGATAAATTTCCGTTGCACGGTGACGGATGCGCGACTAGTTTGCGCGCCATGACGAACAGCAGCGCAGTTGTGAAACTCTGGTGGTGGCCCCGCTTCTAGGCGGAGCTGAACCATGGCTGCATGTCAGAAATCGGAACCGCCAAGTGCAACAAAGCGCGCTGGCGGTTTTTTGCTGTCCGGCGCCGGATGAAAGGACAAGGACGATGGCAAAACCCGAACAGGAAAAAGGCGCGATCCGACAGCCGGCGACGCCCGACCTGACCTATGTGACGCGCGGCGGCGTGACGGTGCGGCGCTTTCGCCGCGACGCCGACTATCGC
>JBAQHA010000858.1:0-10156 GCA_049288075.1 Oricola sp. | reverse complement strand
CACCGGTGAACCGTCCGGCCGGAGCGACCCGAGTATTCTCGGCTCCCCGCGACGATTGAAAACACCCATTCGTCATGGTCTATTTCGGCGGGGCTCTTTCTCGCGCACCGGAGACTGAAGCATGTCTTTCATAAACCGCGTGAAATACATCCGCCCGGATGAACACAAGCGCTTCGTGGCCAATCGCCTTCGCGAACTGAAAAAGCAACTGCAGGCCGATATCAAGGACAAGACGGATCGCGACGCCTTGCGTCTGGCGACCTGGAACGTCATGCACTTCTCGGACGGAGGCGGCTACACGCGCACCTTCGAGTCGCTGGCCTACATCGCCGAAATCATCGATCATTTCGATCTCGTAGCCATCCAGGAAGTCAATCACAAGCTCGACCAGTTCCAGGTGCTGATGAACAGGCACCTCGGACCGGACTGGGACTACATCCTTACCGATGCGAGCGGCAACCGGGAGCGGCTGGCGTTCGTGTTCAGAAAGGCTAAGGTCCGCTTTCTGCGCGAGGCGGGCGAGATCGTCCTGCCCGAGGGGCAGGAAATCGTCGCGCCCGGCGAGGACCAGCAGGCGACCCGCAAGATCCAGTTCGCGCGCACGCCTTTCGCCGTCACGTTCCAGTCCGGCTGGTTCAAGTTCAAGCTGTGCACGGTGCACATCTTCTACGGCGACAGCAGCGACACGGGCCCGGAGATGGCACTGCGGCGGGCCGAGATCGAGAAGATCGCCCAGTTTCTCGCCGATATCCAGACGAAGGAAAAGCGCGCCAACGGCGTCGACGCCAACATGGTTCTGCTCGGCGATTTCAACATCATCAGCCCCGAGCACAAGACGATGCAGGCGCTCCTCGACGCCGGATTCAAGGTTCCCGACGGCATGGCGACCGCGGGAACGAACCTGCAGGGCAACCACCACTACGACCAGATCGTCTTCAGGCTCGCCGAAAAGCGCGTGAAATTCGGCTCGTCCGGCGTATTCGACATCTTCAAGAGCGTCTATCGAAGCGAGGACGCCGACCATTATTTCGATGTCGTGAAGCCGCCGAAAATGATGACGAAGAGCGACGGCACGGCCCGGACCCGCGAACAGGCGACGGAGTATTTCCGGCGCTACTATCGCGTGAACCAGCTCTCCGACCACAAGTTGCTGTGGTGCGAACTGCTCACGGATTTCTCGGACGCCTATCTCGCGGACATCGCCAGCGGCCCGTGACGACCGGCTCCCCCCCGTGAAACGGAAAAGCCGGGGCAGCGATGCCCCGGCTTCCCTCTCCCTCGAATGCCCTCGACGGAAAAACGTTCGGCCGCGATCAGGCGATGTCGAAGCGATCCGCGTTCATCACCTTGGTCCAGGCGGCCACGAAGTCGTTGACGAACTTCTCCCTGGCATCGTCCTGTGCGTAGACCTCCGCATAGGCGCGCAGGACGGAGTTGGACCCGAAGACCAGATCGATACGGGTCGCCGTCCACTTGACTGCGCCGGACTTGCGGTCACGGATTTCGTACAGATTGTTGCCTGCCGGCCGCCAGGAGTTGGCCATGTCCGTGAGGTTGACGAAGAAATCGTTGGTCAGCGCTCCCTCGCGGTCCGTGAAGACACCGTGTTTAGCCCCACCATGGTTGGCGCCGAGCACGCGCATGCCGCCGACGAGCACGGTCATCTCAGGGGCGGTCAGGCCCATCAGCTGGGTGCGATCGAGCATCAACTCCTCGGCGCTCACGACATAGTCCTGCTTGAGCCAGTTGCGATAACCGTCATGGATGGGCTCGAGCGGTTCGAAGGACTCCGCGTCGGTCATCGCGTCGGTGGCATCGCCACGGCCCGGCGCAAACGGCACCGTGATGTCGAAGCCGGCGGCTTTCGCGGCCTTCTCGACGCCGACATTGCCAGCCAGGACGATGATGTCGGCAACGCTCGCGCCGGTCTCGGCCGCGATACCCTCAAGCACACCGAGCACCCTTGCAAGACGGGCGGGCTCGTTGCCTTCCCAGTCCTTCTGCGGAGCGAGACGGATACGCGCGCCATTGGCGCCGCCACGCATGTCCGAGCCACGGAAGGTACGGGCGCTGTCCCAGGCGGTGGCGACCATGTCGCCGATGCTGAGGCCGCTGGCCGCGATCTTCGCCTTGGCGGCGGCGATGTCGTAGCCGGTGTTGCCCGCCGGCACCGGATCCTGCCAGATCAGGTCTTCGGCCGGTACATCGGGGCCGAAATAGCGCGCCTTGGGGCCCATGTCGCGGTGGGTCAGCTTGAACCAGGCGCGGGCGAAGGTTTCCGAGAAATACTCCTGGTCATTGGCGAAGCGCTCGGAAATTGCGCGATAGGCCGGGTCCAGCTTCATGGCCATGTCGGCATCGGTCATGATCGGCATGCAGCGGATCGAGGGATCCTCGACGTCGACCGGCATGTCCTCTTCCCGGATGTTGACAGGCATCCACTGGTGGGCGCCGGCCGGGCTCTTCCTGTTTTCCCATTCATAGCCGAGCAGCAGCTTGAAGTAGCCATTGTCCCACCTGGTCGGATGGGTGGTCCAAGCGCCTTCGATGCCGCTGGTCACGGTGTCGCGGCCAATACCGCGGCTCTTGTGGTTGATCCATCCGAGGCCCTGCTCCTCGACGTCGGCCGCTTCCGGTTCCGGGCCGAGATTCTCGGCGCGGCCGTTGCCGTGGGTCTTGCCGACGGTGTGGCCGCCGGCGGTCAAAGCGACGGTTTCCTCGTCGTTCATGGCCATGCGGGCAAAGGTTTCGCGCACCTGCGCGGCGGTCTTCAGCGGGTCCGGTTTGCCGTTCACGCCCTCGGGATTGACGTAGATGAGACCCATCTGGACGGCGGCCAGCGGATTTTCCATCGTCTTGGGATCGTCGACATTCTCGTAGCGGTTGTCGCTGGGGGCCAGCCATTCCTTTTCCGCGCCCCAATAGACATCCTTCTCCGGATGCCAGATATCTTCGCGGCCGAAGGCGAAGCCATAGGTCTTCAGGCCCATGGATTCATAGGCGATCGTACCGGCGAGGACGAGCAGGTCGGCCCATGAGATCTTGTTGCCGTATTTCTTCTTGATCGGCCAAAGCAGACGGCGCGCCTTGTCGAGGTTGGCGTTGTCCGGCCAGGAATTCAGCGGTGCGAAGCGCTGATTGCCGGTGCCGCCGCCGCCACGGCCATCGGCGATCCGGTACGAGCCGGCCGCGTGCCAGGACAGGCGGATCATCAGGCCGCCATAGTGCCCCCAGTCGGCCGGCCACCAATCCTGGCTTTCGGTCATCAGGGCGGTGACGTCCTTCTTGAGCGCCTCGACGTCGAGTTTCTTGAGTTCCTCGCGGTAATCGAAGCTCTTGCCCAGCGGATTGGTCTTGGTGTCGTGCTGATGCAGAATGTCCAGGTTCAGGGCATTCGGCCACCATGCCATCACCGTCGACCCGCTGGAGGTCAACCCGCCATGCATGATCGGGCATTTCGCCGAGCCGTCATTCACTTCCTTCAGCTTCGCATCCATGGTTCCCTCCACTCGAGTTGTGCGTTTTCGTCAGATTGATCCGGGCCGGAACGAAGTCGGCCGCCGGGCATCGCGCCCGCCATGGCCGAAAAATTCTCACAGGTCCGGAGTGTTTCCGAAAGGAGATTTGCGCCTATTGATCCATAATTACAAATTGTAATTTCCGATGTGATTGATAAGAAAAGCCTATGAAGATCACACTCAGACAGATGCACTATTTCGACGCGCTGGCGCGCATGCTGCATTTCGGCAAGGCGGCGGCCTCGGTGAACATCACCCAGCCTGCATTATCGGCCCAGATCATGGACATGGAGGCGCGACTGGAGCGCAAGCTGGTGGAGCGGCGTCATGGCAGGATCGTGCTGACGGAAGCCGGCCAGCGCATACTGCCGCATATCCGCCGCATCCTGCGCGACGTGCAGGCGCTGGAGGAAATGATGCTGCAGGATCGCGGCCTGCTGGTCGGATCGTTGCGCATCGGGATGATCCCGACGATCGCGCCCTACCTGCTGCCGCGGCTGATCCCGCATCTTCAGGCGTTCTATCCGAAGCTCGAACTGAAGGTGCGCGAGGCGATCACCGACACACTGGTGCACGAGTTGCTCGACGGCGCGCTCGACGCGATCATTGCGGCAGAGCCGATCGTCGAAACCGGGCTGCATGCCGAACATCTCTTCCGGGACCGTTTCTTCATCGCCAGCGCGGCGAACGGCACCGACGTACTGCGATCGCCGCTGACGGAGGACCAGGTAGCGCTCGACCGGCTGCTATTGCTGGAGGAAGGCCATTGCCTGCGCGACCAGGCGCTCGCCGTCTGCGCCAGGGACAAGGAGCGGCGGCTGGTCAATTTCGGCGCGACGTCGATGACAACGTTGTTGCAGATGGTGTCGCACGGCATGGGGCTCACGTTGCTGCCCGAAATCGCGATCCCCTCGGAGACCGAGAATTTGCGCGGCCTCGCGATCACGCCCTTCGCCGAACCGATGCCCTATCGCAACATCGCGCTGTTCTGGCGCAAATCATCGAAACGGCTGCCGGATTTCGGCGCGCTGGCACAGTCGGTCCAGGCGGTGGCCGGCGAGTTGCTCGACCGGGCGGAGGCGGCTTAGCCGCCGAAACCGGCGATCCGGATCGCGAACACGACCCACATCACAAAGACGAGGACAAAGCCCGCAATGAACAGCGGACGGCGGAGGCGCAGGCTGTTGGACGTCATGTGGCCCCAGGCATGAGCGATCCGCGAGACGACGAAGAGCCATGCGAGAACGACAGTCAGATAATCGACGCCATTGGTCTGATACATGGCGAGGCAGACGACATAGAACAGGACCGGCAGTTCGAACTGGTTGGAGACGTTGCGGGCGGCGGTCGCGCTCAACTCCGGATCGTTGGGAACCTTGAAATCGCGCGCCTTCGCCGCCTCCGCCCTGACGGCGGCGACGCGGCGCTTGCTCATGACGGCATAGGCGACGAGGGTTAGCGCGACCTGCGCCATGAGGGGCCAGTAGATGGCGGTATCGGTCATGAGCTCCTCCCCGTCCCGGCGAAGTTCAAACACCGCCCGGATAGTTCGGGCTTTCGCGCGTGATCGTCACGTCGTGGGCATGGCTCTCGCGCTGGCCCGCGCCGGTGATGCGCACGAAGGTCGCCTTGTCGTGGAAATCGGTCAGCGTCCTGGCGCCCGTGTAACCCATGGCTGCGCGCAGGCCGCCTGCGAGCTGGTGCAGCACGCCCGAGACCGGCCCCTTGTAAGGCACCTGCCCCTCGACGCCTTCCGGGACGAGCTTCAGCGCGTCGCGCACTTCCGCCTGGAAATAGCGGTCGGCCGAGCCGCGCGCCATCGCGCCAACGGAGCCCATGCCGCGATAGGATTTATAGGAACGGCCCTGGTGCAGATAGACCTCGCCCGGGCTCTCGTCCGTGCCGGCCAGCAGAGAGCCGATCATCGCGGCCTTCGCCCCGGCGGCAAGCGCCTTGGCGAGATCGCCGGAAAACTTGATGCCGCCATCGGCGATCACCGGGATGCCGTGTTTGGCCGCTTCCTCTGCGGCCGCCATGACGGCGGCGAGCTGCGGCACGCCGACGCCCGCGACGACGCGGGTTGTGCAGATCGAGCCCGGGCCGATACCGACCTTGACCGCGTCCGCGCCGGCGTCGATCAGCGCCTTGGTGCCTTCGACGGTGGCGACATTGCCGGCGATGATGCGCACGGAGTTCGACATCTTCTTCACGATGCCGACGGAATCGAGGACGCGCTGCGAATGGCCATGCGCGGTGTCGATGACGATCACGTCGACACCGGCGTCAAGCAGCCGCTCGGCACGCTCCTGCGCGTCAGCGCCGACGGAAACCGCAGCGCCGGCGCGCAGGCGGCCCTGTAGGTCTTTCGCCGCATCGGGATTGAGCTGAGACTTCTCCATGTCCTTGACGGTAATCAGGCCGACGCAATAGCCGCGGTCATCAACGACGAGGAGCTTTTCGATGCGATGCTGGTGCAGTAGTCGCTTGGCCTCTTCCTGGTCGACGGTCTCGCGCACCGTGACGAGACCCTCGCGCGTCATGAGTTCGTAGACCTTCTGCGCCGGATCGGAAGCGAAGCGCACGTCGCGGTTGGTCAGGATGCCGACGAGACGGCCGGGCTTCTGGCTGCCGAGGCCGGCGTTCTCGACGACGGGGATGCCGGAAATGCGATGCGCCTTCATCAGCGCCAACGCGTCGGCGAGCGTCGCATCCGGGCCAATCGTCACAGGATTGACCACCATGCCGGATTCGAACTTCTTGACCTGGCGGACTTCCTCGGCCTGCGCCTCGGGGTTGAGATTGCGGTGGATGATGCCCAGGCCGCCGGCCTGAGCCATGGCGATGGCGAGGCGCGATTCCGTCACCGTGTCCATCGCCGACGAAATGATCGGCAGGGACAATTCGATGTCGCGGGCGATGATCGTGCGGATGTCGGCCTCGCCAGGCATGACCATGGAATGGCCGGGCTGAAGCAGCACGTCGTCGAAGGTGAGCGCGTCCGCGCCAGTGATCGTCTGAATGATGGTCGCCATCGCTGTTCGTTCCGTTTTCTGGGAGTGCCGGGAGGGACTCGGCATTGCGTTGGCAGTGGCTGGTACCATGCTTGCCCCGGATGGGGAAGCCTTCCGGGCCGGATTGTCACCGTATTCGCCGCGGTTGCGGCACGCGACCGAAAGACACGCGAAAACCACGGGAGAGCGTTCGGGGTTTTGGGGGCCAGGAACCGGCCGCGTTCAAAGGCAGAGGCGGCGTTCGCGAAGGCCGGCGCGGTAACCGCAATCTCGGCAATCGTGATCGAAGTGGCGTCAAACGGCGCGAGCCGTGTCTATCGCTACGTCGAAGCTTGCCATTGCCGTCGCGCGCGCCATAACAGGAACCGCCCTCCAGATTCGAAGCCCCATCCGTTGAACCGCACCGTCCCCCTCGTCCTCGCCGTCGCGCTTTTCATGGAACAGATGGATTCCACCGTCATCGCGACGGCGCTGCCGGCGATCGCGAGCGACATCGGCACGAGCCCGATCGCGCTGAAACTGGCGCTGACCGCCTATCTGGTCGCGCTGGCGATCTTCATCCCGATCTCCGGCTGGATGGCGGACCGCTTCGGCGCGAAGCGCGTCTTTACCATCGCGATCGCAGTGTTCATGATCGGGTCGATCGCCTGCGCTGTATCGAGTTCGCTGGCGCAGTTCGTGCTGTCGCGCTTCCTGCAAGGCATGGGCGGCGCGATGATGACGCCGGTCGGCCGCCTGGTGCTGGTGCGCTCGACGCAGAAATCCGACCTTGTGAACGCGCTCGCCTGGCTGACAATCCCGGCGTTGATCGGCCCGCTCGCCGGACCGCCGGTCGGCGGGTTTCTAACCACCTTCCTGTCATGGCACTGGATTTTCCTGATCAACATCCCGATCGGTATTGCCGGGATCGCCTTCGCGCTCGCCCTTCTGCCCGTCGACACGACGTCGCAGGCGGACCGCGTCGACTGGACCGGTTTCATGCTGGCCGGCGCGGCGGCATCCGGCATCGTGTTCGGGCTTTCGGTGATCAGCCTGCCCGCTCTGCCGCCGGCCTGGGGCGTGGCGGCGACCGCCGCCGGCGCCGTCGCTCTGGTCGTCTATTTCGTGCATGCGCGCCGGACGCCCAATCCGCTGCTCAACCCGAAACTGTTTGCCAATCGCAGTTTCGCCGCCGCCGCGACCGGAGCCAACCTGTTCCGCATCGGCGCGGGCGCGGTGCCGTTCCTGTTGCCGCTGATGCTGCAACTCGGTTTCGGCCTGTCGCCATTCCGATCCGGCATGATCACATTCGTGTCCGCCGGCGGCGCGCTTACGATGAAATTCATCGTCAGGGCGATCCTGCGGGCGGGCGGGTTCCGCCTGGTGCTGATCGGGGCTGCGGCGGGGGCGGCCGTCTCGATCGCGGTCAACGGGCTGTTCACGCCGGCGACGCCGGTGTGGCTGATCATGATCGTGCTGTTTTCATCCGGTCTGGTGCGCTCGCTGTTCTTCACGTCGGCCAACGCGCTGGTCTTCGCCGACATCGCCGACGGGGACACCGCCCAGGCAACCGCGATGACCGCGGCCATGCAACAGGTGGCGATCGCCGTCGGCGTGGCCGTGGCGGGCGGCATTCTCGACATCGTGACGCAGATCGAGGGGGGCGCCCTCACGCTGCGGGCGTTTCACATCGCGTTCTTCGCCGTCTCCGCGATCTCGGCGCTGGCGATCATCCCGTTCCTGTTCATGCCGCGCAATGCGGGCGAAGCCGTGTCCGGCCACGCGATCGGACGGGCTGGCGCGCGCGCCGCATCACCGGTCCGGGACTGACCCTGCGCCGATCCCTTCGTCCGTCGCATCGTCCCTCCTGCCCTTGAAGCCCTTGGCCAGGATGTAGAGTTCGACGGACTCGGCGCGCGAGGACGGCGGCTTGATGTGGACGATATTCGTGAAGTTGCGCTTCAGGAGGTCGAGCAGATCCTTTTCGGTGCCGCCCTGGAAGGTCTTGGCGAGGAAGTGTCCGCCGGGCTTCAGCACGCGAACCGCGAAATCGGCCGCGACCTCGATGAGATGCATGGTGCGGATATGGTCGGTCTGGCGGTGGCCGATGGTTGGCGCCGCCATGTCGGAGAGGACGACGTCCGGCTTACCGCCGAGCGCCTCGATCAGCTTCTGCGGCGCGTCGTCGTCGAGGAAATCCATCTGCAGGAACTCGACACCGGGTATCGGCGCCATCTCCAGATAGTCGATCGCGGCGATGCGCTTGTCCTCGTTGGTGGAGCCGGTCTTCCGGGCAGCGACCTGGCACCAGCCGCCGGGCGCGGCGCCAAGGTCGATCACGCGGTCGCCCTTTTTCAGGATGTTGTGCTTGTCGTCGATCTCGATCAGCTTGTAGGCCGCGCGCGAACGCATGCCTTCCGCCTTGGCACGCTGAACGTAAGGGTCGTTGATCTGCCGCTCGATCCAGCGCCGCGACGAGGTTTTCAGGCCCCTGCCCTTCTTGACGCGCTGGTTGAGCGAACGGCCGCCCCGGCCGGACAACGCGCTGCCGCCGCGCGGCGGTTTCTTGCCGCTCATCGCGAACCTCCCTGCGGCCGATTGCGCCACGGATTGGCGCCGCGGCGCCAGACACCGTCGGCAGCCATCATCTCGGTCAATATTCCTTCGCGCAGGCCGCGGTCGGCAACGCGCAGTCGGTTCGATGGCCACACCCGGCGGATCGCCTCCAGAATAGCGCAGCCGGCGAGGACCAGGTCGGCGCGGTCGGCGCCGATGCAGGGATTGGCGACGCGTTCGTCGAAGGACCAGGACAGGAGGCGCGCGTTCATGGCGTCGACCTCCCCGGAGGTCATCCACAGACCGTCGACGCGGCGGCGGTCGTAACGCGGCAGGTCGAGATGGATGCCGGCGAGCGTCGTGACGGTGCCGGACGTGCCGAGCAGGTGGAAGCCCTCGTTGCCGACACGGTCGGCGAGCCGGTCGCGATCCTCGAAGCGGTGCAGCAGGCCGGTCGCGTAGTCGGTCATGTCGGCGAAGACCTCCTCGCTGACATGCTGGCCGCCAAACTTCTCCGACAGGGTGACGACACCGACCTGAAGCGACGTCCAGGCAACGATGTGGTCGGCGAGGCGGCGCGAGCGCCGGTCCTTCACGTCGACGAGCGCGATCTCCGACGAGCCGCCGCCGATGTCGAACAGGACGACCGAATCGGTCTCGCGGCCGACCAGCGACGAGCAGCCGGAGACGGCCAGCCGGGCCTCCGTCTCGCGATCGACGATCTCCAGCGTCAGGCCGGTCTCCTCGCGGACGCGATCGAGGAATTCGACGCCGTTCTCGGCGGCGCGGCAGGCCTCGGTGGCGATCAGCCGCATGCGGCGGATGGATTTCGCCTCCAGCTTGTCGCCGCAGATCTTCAGCGCCTCGACGGCGCGGTCCATCGCCGCGTCGGAAAGCCGGCCGGTGCGCGACAGGCCCTCGCCGAGGCGCACGATGCGCGAAAAGGCGTCGACGACGCGGAACTGGCCGGGCCGTGTCGGCGTGGCGACCAGCAAGCGGCAATTGTTGGTGCCGAGATCGAGCGCGGCATAGAGATCGGGGCCGCGCTCGGCGCGGACGCGAGGTTGCGCGGCCGGCGGCGCGGGCTAGCGG
>JBAQHA010000857.1:0-6476 GCA_049288075.1 Oricola sp. | reverse complement strand
GTAGACCGTCGCCATCCGCGCGGAGAAACCGATAGGAGGATTCTGGGTATGTCCCTTTCGTGCGTGCGCCTAAAGGAAACTCGACCTCCCACTTACCGTGATCGAGCCACGGTCTCGTGTCGGGCATGTCTTCTGGAGAGAGGCCATACAAATCGACGGTGGCGCGTTCAAGGCGCAAGGCAGGTGGATGCAAACGACCGACCGAAGGGTAGCGTCCGTCCGAACATTCCAGGCTGATTACACCGATATCTTGGGTCGCTTCATCGAAAAGCGCCATATGGACGGCGGCCACATCACCCCAGAGATCAAGCAAGCTCCAATGACCTTCGGCCAACTGCTCGCTAGCAAACGTCCAGACTTTCAGATCGACGACAGCGCGTGGCCACGGATAGTGGTGCTCCACGCGATTGCCGGCCAGAATAAGATCGATCATTGCGGGCATGGGGTTGTCCTCATTCTCGTCATCCGAGAAGGCTCGCGATATGCTGGAACCATGTGACCAGTGGTGCCGGCAGATAAACGCCGGCTACCAATACCAATGCAAGGTGTGCGTACATCGGCACGTAGGATGCCTCGACCGGCGCGGTGCCGCCGCGCGGCTCACCGAAGGCGACGCCGGTCAGCCGCAGCAGCAGGGCGCCGAAGGCGAGCAGGAGCCCGAACACCAGGGGGATCGCCAGCAGCGGCTGCCTTGCAAATGTCGAACTGACCACCAGGAACTCGCTCATGAAGATGCCGAGCGGCGGCAGGCCGGCAATGGCAATGACGCCGATGACCAGCGCCCAGCCGAGTCCCGGATGGGTCTCCGTCAGCCCCCTTATATCGGCAATCTTCTGCGTTCCTTTGACTTGCGCAATGTGCCCGACGGCAAAGAAGATCGCTGACTTGGTCAGGCTGTGCATGACCATATGCAGCAGGCCGGCGAAGTTGGCGAGCGGGCCGCCCATGCCAAATGCGAACACGATGATGCCCATGTGTTCGATCGAGGAGTATGCGAAGAGGCGTTTGATATCGCGGCGGCGATAAAGCATGAAAGCCGCGAAAATGAGCGATGTGAGGCCCATCGTGACCATAAGCGGACCTGGGTCGATCGCCTCGGGGCTCGCGGCAAGCAATAGCTTGAAACGAAGCACGGCATAGAGCGCAACATTGAGGAGCAGACCTGACAACACCGCCGAAATCGGCGTCGGGCCCTCCGCGTGGGCATCCGGCAACCAGGCATGCAGCGGCGCGAGGCCGACCTTGGTGCCATAGCCGAGCAGCAGGAAGACGAAGGCGACATTGAGCAGCGCCGGATCGAGACGCGCCGCCTGTCCGAGCAGCACGGTCCAGACCATGGCGTCGGTGCCTTCGCCGACAACCGGTTGTGCGGCCATGTAGACGAGAATGGTGCCGAAGAGTGCCAGCGCGATGCCGACGCTGCCCAGAATGAAATATTTCCACGCGGCCTCCAGGGCCTCGTGCGTGCGATAGATACCGACCATCAGCACGGTGGTCAGCGTGGCGAGTTCCACCGCGACCCACATCAGGCCGATGTTGTTCGACACGAATGCGAGGTTCATGCCGAACAACATGATCTGATACATGGCGTGGTAGAACCGCAGGTTCGTTGCGGTCAGCCGGCCGGTCTCCAACTCGTGCGCAATATAGGATGCGCTGAATACGCTGGTCGTGAAGCCGACAAACGTGTTGAGCACGATGAAGACGATGTTGAGGTCGTCGACGAGCAGGTATTGCCCCGGCTCCGGCCGATCCATGACGAACAGTGACAGCGCCGCCAGCAGTGTCAGAAAGCTCGCGACGACATTCAGCCGCGCCGAGATCCGGTAGTTCGGCAGCACCGCCAGCAGCGCCGCCGCAGCGACCGGGATGATCAGGATGGCGGTAACCGCATCGAATGGAATGGCGGTCATCGGCGTTCGCCCCGGTAGTCATCGAGTACGCCGACATCGACCGAATCGAACCTTTCACGAATACGAAACAGGAAGACGCCGATCACGATGAAAGCGATGAGGATCGAGAAGGCGACGCTGATCTCGACGACCAGCGGCATGCCTTTGGCACCGGTGGCTGCCAGCACGAGGCCGTTTTCCAGCGACATGAACCCGACGACCTGACCGACGGCATTGCGGCGGGTGACCATCACCAGCATGCCGAGCAACAGGATGGACAACGCAAAGGCGAGGTCCTCGCGCGCTAGCGGATCGGCATCGGCCGTGACCTGCAGCATCAGCACCATCGAAAGAGCGACTAGGCCGATGCCGGCGAGCATGGTCGGACCGATGCCGATGGCGGTCTCTATGTCTCGATGGATGCCGAGGCGCTGAATGATGCGGTGAAGCCCGACCGGGATAATGATGGCTTTGAAGATTAGCGCGATCGCAGCAGTGACGTAGAGATGCTCGGCGTCCTGCACGTAGGCCTGCCACGCCACGGACAGCGCTAGGACGAAGGCGTGCAGCGCGAAGACATTGATCAGAGCAAAAAGCCGATCCTGATAGAGCATCATGAGGCTGATCAGCACCAGGCCTCCGGCGAGTAGATGAGCGATGTCGAAGGTCAGGTTGTCCATCACAGGCTCCGCGAGACAAAGAGCAGCAGCGTGCCCAGCAGCGCCAGCATCAGCGCCGCGCCGAGAAAATCCGGAACGCGGAAGACGCGCATCTTGGCAATCGACGTCTCGAACAGGGCGAGGAGAAACCCGCCGACCGCCAGCTTGGCGACATAGGCGACGATGCCCACGATATGGGCACTGAGCCCCGTGCCGGCGGTCACCAGTCCCCACGGCACGAAGACGCAGCCAATCAGCGACATGTAGAGGAGGAGTTTGAGGAAGGCGGCAAGCTCGATCATCGCCAGATGGCGACCGGAATATTCCAGCACCATCGCTTCGTGAACCATGGTGAGTTCGAGATGGGTTGCGGGGTTGTCGACAGGAATACGGGCGTTCTCGGCGATCGCCACCATGATGACTGCAATGAGCGACATCCCAAGCGATACGCGCAGCCCGACTTCCGGCGAACCCATGAAGACCGCGATCGTCGAGAGTTGGGTTGCTCCGGCAACGAGCGCGAGGCTGAATACGATGAGGAGCATGGCAGGCTCAGCCAATGATGCGATCATGACTTCGCGGCTCGAGCCTATGCCGCCGAAGCTCGTACCGACATCCATCCCCGCCAGCGCCAGAAAGAACCGCGTACTGCCGAGCAGCGCGACGATCGCAATGAGATCGGCGGTCCAACTGAATGTCAGGCCGGTGGCGAAGGTCGGGATGAGCGCGGCGGCTACCCAGGTCGCCGCGAAGATCAGATAAGGCGTGACGCGGAACAGCCACGACGCATTATCGGCCAGCACGACCTCCTTGCGCATCAGCCGCAGAAGATCACGATAGGGCTGGAGGAGGGACGACCCTTGGCGGCGAAGCAATCTGGCCTTCACCTTGCGCACGAAGCCGGTCAGCAGCGGCGCCAGCAACAACACCAGCATCATCTGCGTACCTTGCACCAGCATTTGTGTGATCATGTCCATAGCGCGAGCACCAGGAGCAGGATGACCAGAGATGCGAAAACTAGCGTGAGGTAGCGCCGGATCGTCAGGAACTGCAGAGCATTGAGCCTCTCGGTCGCATAGTCGAGGGCCGCTGTGATGGGCAGATAGAGAGTTTCCCAGATGACATCATGCATCTCGACATCGAGGCGTGCCGGCCGCGTGGCGCCGGGTGGCGGCATGTCGACAGTCTCGCGGGACCGAAAAGCGTATGTGCCGAAGACGCGCCGCAGTGGCTGCGCGAAGCTCGTCGCCGTGTATTGCGCGGCGGGCACGGCATCGGCGAAGCCACACGCCCAAGCGGGGGCTCGACGCAGCGCCCGCGATCCGAGGCGACGAATAACATAGGCTGCGAGCGACGCTGAAATCACGATAAACACGAACACCAGTAGCCCGTTGTAGGAACTGCGGGTCTCGGCGATTGGGGCGATCGAAAGCCACGGCACCGTCATTTGCACCGGCATGCGCTCGCCGATCAGCGAGAGTATCACCGGCGACAGGCCGTCGATGACGACACCTGGCAAGATGCCGACTAGGAGACACAGCGCCGCGAGACCGATCATCGCCGCCAGCGAGAAGCCGTCTACATCGCACGCGCCCGCCACGACGTCCGACCGCGGGCGGCCGAGAAAGGTGATGCCGAACGCTTTTACGAAGCAGGCCGCGGCCAGCGCCGCCGACAGCGCCAGCAGCCCGCCGATCCCCGGCACCATCACCTTGAGCCCCCATTGCGGTAGATCGGGGCTCTGCAATATGGCCTGGAAAGCCAGCCATTCGGAGACGAAGCCGTTGAAGGGTGGAAGCGCGGAAATCGCAACGCAGCCGACAAGAAAGACAAAGCTGGTGACGGGCATGCGGTGAATGAGCCCGCCCAGTCTTTCCATGTTGCGCTCACCGGTAGCCGTGAGCACGGCGCCCGCGCCGAAAAACAGCAAGCTCTTGAAAAAGGAGTGGTTGAGAACGTGAAATAGGGCCGCAGTGAGCGCCAGGGCCGCAGCCCACCCCATACCGTTCGCCTTGAAGGCCAGCGCGAGCCCGAGGCTGACAAAGATAACGCCGATATTTTCAATCGTGCTATAGGCAAGGAGCCGCTTCAGGTCCTTTTCCATCAATGCATGGAGGATGCCTAAGACGGCTGTCAGGCCGCCGAGGAAAAGCACGACAACGCTCGACCACCAAGTTGGCTCGCCAAGCAGGTCGAATATGACGCGGATGAAGCCGTAGACGGCGACCTTCGTCATCACGCCACTCATCAGGGCGGAGACATGGCTTGGGGCCGCCGGATGAGCGAGGGGCAGCCACACATGCAAAGGAACAAGGCCGGCTTTCGAGCCCGCTCCGAGTAGCATGAGGACCAGGACAACCGTTGCGACCAAGGAAGAGGCCCCTGTCGACCGCATCGCATCGAAGGTATAGTTCCCGCCCGGACCCGACATCAGAGCGAAGGCAAGCAGCAGCGCGAGCGTGCCGAAGCTCGCCATGACCAGGTAGATGTATCCTGCCCGCGCATTATCCTGCTCGCGATGATGCGCCATGACGAGCGCCCAGGAGGCAAGCGACATGAATTCCCAGGAAAGCAGGAATGCGAAGGCGTCATCCGCCAGCACGACAAGATTCATACCGGCGAGAAAAGCTGCGAAGAACGGCAATACGCGGTGCGGCGCCGACTCGTGACGACCGTAACCAAGGCCATACAGACTCGCTACGGCACCCCCGAAATTCACAACGATAAGGAAAAACGTCGAGAGCGCGTCCAGCCGGAAGTGGGCGCCGATCCATGGCAGCCCAAGCGGCAAGACGATAGTGGAAACTTGCGATGGATCGGCTATCAGACGGCTTGCTACAACCACGAATAAGGCGGCTGAAATGCCGAGCGTCGCGGCATAGACCAGACGCGTTGCCGAGTCCCGCCGGCTGACAGCAATGCTCAGCACAGAGGCCCCCAAAAGCGCGGCGACCCCCCAAAGCACGATCGCAACGTCCGAAATCACGCGACGCTCCTCGCACTTGCTTCCGCATTTTCACCGCCAGAAGTCCTGGCAGAGCTGAGGTCTGCCTTCAAACGCACACCTCGCCCGTTGGCCTGGCTGGCAGCGCCTTCTGCGATCAATTCGATTCCGGCAGCTTCGAGTGCGCCGATCAACTTCATCAGGGAATCGACATTTCCCCGGATCATCGCCTCGCTGGCTTCCATCCGCTGGATCGTCGGCACCGAAAGCCCGGACATTTCGGCGAGCTTTCGCTGATCAATGCCGAGGAGCGCCCTGGCCGCGCGCAACTGGGGAGCCGTTATCACGAGGCGTACCCTCACTTGTCAACTTTGAGATATGATGTTTACGATTTTCAAAATACAATAAAATGTGAAAAAATCAACTAATGAGGTATGGTATATCTTTTTTGATGTGGAGAGTGCTCGCGGCCTCGGCTGCGCCTGAATCTTTGGCGCAGATCGAAGGAGGCGGCATGAAACCGGCAATTCGTTTGCAGTGAAAAAGTCAGAAGCTGACAAACGCGGGTTCTTGCCGGATGTTTGCTTTCGGGAGGTAGTCTGACGCAACGCCGAATTCCGGAAGGCACCTTGCGCGACTTCGCGTTTCATTTGAGCGTGTAGTTCGATACCGAGATCTTTTCCGGTCCGATAGCTGCACCCTATTTCTTCCGACGCTTCCCCGACGTCTTACCTGGCTTGCGGCCTAATCCGAACGACTTCGCCAAGGCGGATCGCTGTTCGGCATAGCTGGGTGCAACAAGCGGATAATCAGGCGCCAATCCCCATTTCGTCTTGTACTCTTCAGGTGACATCCCATGGAGCGCGCCAATATGGCGCTTGAGGGATTTGAACTTCACGCCGCAGTCGAGGCAGACGATGTAGTCCGGTTTGACCGAACGCTTAGGATCGACAGCCGGTGTCGGTTTTTCTTCTGGAGAAG
>JBAQHA010000856.1:0-2160 GCA_049288075.1 Oricola sp. | reverse complement strand
CCGCCGGACCAGTCGGGCGCCTTTGGCCCAAGCTGCCAGTCATCGAGACGATCCGCGGGAAGATCGCCGTCAAATCGCGCGAGCCTTGCGGGCGCGGGCGCCGGAGGGCGCGGATGATGCGTCCGGGACAAGGCCCGCCAGAACGGCGTGAACACCTTGTAGGGTCCGCCGGACCCGGTGCGCAGGCGGGTCGGTTCATGCAGGAGCCGGCCGTCGAAGCTCTCGGCCCCGACGCCGTCTTCGCGCAACGCCGCCTTGATCGCGGCGTCGCGATCCGTCAGCGATGGCGCGTAGCGGCGGTTCCACAGTACGGTCTTTGCGCCGGTCGCCGCGATGACTTCGCGAAGCACTCCAAGCGGATCGCCACGGCGCAGGACGAGCGGCGCTCCGAGGCGGGCGAGGTCGCGTGACAGGGACGCGAGGGAATGATGAAGCCACCAGGCCTGCGCGCCACCGAGCGGCAGGGCGTCGCTGCCGCTTTCCAGAATAAAGAGCGGAATCACCGAATTGCCGCTTTGCCCCGCCGCGAGAAGCGCGAGGTTGTCGGCGGTCCGCAGATCGTTGCGGAACCATGCGACGACTGGCGCTTTCGGGAGCTTCAACGCGGTTCTGTCTTTCATATTCCGGCCGCGAACGGGGCCGCAGATCATCTTACGTCCGCTTGAGCCAGCCAGATCACTCCCGCGCAAGGAAACATGTGGAAAGAACTGGCAAGCGGTAGCGGAACGGCGAAGTGTGACAATTCGTTGTCGAATCGTGGTTTGCCGAACCGGAACCCGGTGCTATAAGGATTTGCAAGTCACGATCATGTTGCGCTCCGCATGCTGACGACCGTCGGAGGGGGCGTGAATGTACGGCGTATCTTCGAGGAAACCCGCATGATTTTTCGTCCCGCGAATGGTTGCAGCGACCGCGATCTCGATTGCGAACTTGCGATCGAGACCGAATTCGACGCTATGATCGAGCGTGCGAAAGAGGCCGGCTGGACGGCGGACGAAGTGACCAACGCATTGCTGAGCCTCGCTCAGGCCCGCATCGAAGAATCGCGGGCGGACGCATTTGTCGATATTCCCCGGATGCCGCGCCGCCTGTCGCACTGAACGCGGCGCGCATTCAAATCTTGCCATCAAGGAGATGTGTCTGGCGGGGTCGGAATTATCCACAATCCGCCGGTGTCTCAAATTCTAGCTATCGACGAAACGTCTTCTACAGGTCAGTTGCATTACCCCTGTGCCGTACAATCTACAGCGGCGGAAAGGGATGTCGAAATTGACCGATCAAACCATCTTCTCGAAGCGGAACGCGGCATTTGTCGCGGGGGGCGTCGCCGCCAGCCTCGCGCTTTCGTTTCTGGTCAATTACCTGCTGATGCTCTCGTCGTGGCTCACCCCCTTCGGGTCCATGATCGTCAGCGCATTAGTGGTGCCGATCTGCATTTCAGTCCCGCTGTTGGCTATCGTGGTCGCGCAGCGCGCCGAGATCGGCAAGCGGCAGCTTGAACTGAACCATTTCGCCTCGCATGACAGATTGACCAATTTCTACCGGCCCGGCGCGTTTTCGACCGTCGTCGAGCGACGCACGAAGACTATCGACAATGTCAATCCGTCGGGCGCTTTCCTGATTGTTCACGCCGATCACCTGCGCGAAATCAATCGTAGCTTCGGCCTCGAGGCCGGCGACGAGGCGCTGGCGCTGATCGCGATGGCAATCCGCTCCTCGGTGCGAGCGAGCGATATCGTCGGACGGATCGGCGCCACCATGTTCGGGTTGTTCCTGCCCGGCGCAACCGAAGCCGAGGCCCGCGACGTCGCCGAGCGTGTCGTCAAGTCGGTGCGCGGCGTGTATTTCGCGCCGGCGAGCGCGTCCGACGCAGTGTCGGTGCGGGTCGGCGGAATCGTTTTCGCGGACGAGATAGGCTTCGGGGACATGTTCCGGCAAGCCGAGGAACGGCTGTTCGGCGAAGGCGACGAGGCGCAGCCGGACTTCAGTATCGCGCTCGGTGCGGTGCAGATGGGAACGGCGGCGCATCATTAGCGCCTCTGGCGGCCAAGGCAGAAAAAACGAAGGGGTCGGCGTTTTTGCGTCGACCCCTTCGCTAAACTGGCTCCCCGGGACGGATTCGAACCATCGACCAACCGGTTAACAGCCGGTTGCTCTACC
>JBAQHA010000855.1:0-5387 GCA_049288075.1 Oricola sp. | reverse complement strand
CGAAACGTCCGACGAGTGGATTATCCAGCGCACCGGCATTCGCCAGCGCTATATCGCCGGCGATGGCGAAACGAGCGCCTCGCTTGGCGAGGAAGCCGCCCGCAACGCGCTTGCCGCCGCGGGCCGGACGCCTGACGACATCGACCTGATCATCGTCGCCACCTCGACGCCGGACAACACCTTTCCCGCCACCGCCGTCAACATCCAGAACCGGCTCGGCATGCAGCACGGCGCGGCCTTCGACGTCCAGGCGGTTTGCACGGGCTTCATCTACGCGCTCGCGACCGCCGATCTGTACATTCGCGGCGGGATGGCGCGCCGGGCGCTGGTGATCGGCGCGGAGACTTTTTCGCGCCTGCTCGACTGGGAGGATCGCACCACCTGCGTGCTGTTCGGCGATGGCGCTGGCGCGGTGGTGCTGGAGGCGTCGGAGGGCGTCGGCCTGACCTCTGATACCGGTATCCTTGCGGCCAAGCTTCGCTCCGACGGGTCGCACAAGGAGAAACTCTATGTCGATGGCGGCCCGTCGACGACGAAAACGGTCGGCCATCTGCGCATGCAGGGGCGCGAGGTTTTCAAGCACGCGGTCGGCATGATCACCGACGTGATCGAGGATTCTTTCGCGGTCGCCGGCATCAAGGCCGAGGATATCGACTGGTTCGTGCCGCATCAGGCAAACCGCCGCATCATCGATGCCTCGGCGAAAAAGCTTGGAATTCCAGAGGATAAGGTGGTCATAACAGTAGATCGCCACGGTAATACTTCTGCGGCGTCCGTACCGCTCGCCCTTTCGGTCGCCGTGGAGGACGGGCGCATCGAAAAAGGCGACCTGATTCTGCTTGAAGCGATGGGCGGCGGATTCACCTGGGGCGCCATTTTGCTGCGCTGGTAATAAAATTTGCCTTTCGGCTCCAGCTTGCTTGACCGGGAGGCAGCCACACGTTAGCCTTTCCGCTGGATTTTCAGTGTGTTGAGGGACGCCGGATCACATGGGAGGCAAGACGCTTACGCGTGCGGATCTGGCAGAGGCGGTCTATCGCAAGGTGGGACTGTCACGCAGTGAATCCGCATCGCTGGTCGAAATGATCATCGATGAGATTTGCGACGCTGTCGTGCGGGGGGAGACAGTCAAGCTTTCGTCCTTCGCCACTTTCCAGGTTCGCGACAAATCGGAGCGCGTCGGACGCAATCCGAAAACCGGCGAGGAAGTGCCGATTTCTCCTCGCCGGGTGATGACCTTCAAGGCATCCAATGTGTTGAAACAGAAAATCGCCGATTCGCATGCCAAGCGGAGCGGCGGCTAAGAAGCGCCGGTTTTTCTGAGTCCGTGTAATTTTTGTAAGGCGTACTGCCGAATTCAGGGCTGATGGTAGGACTTTGCCATTGCGGGGGGCGAAGTTGACGATAGACTTTTGACGGAATCGAAAGCAGACAGAGCCCCCCATGGAAAAAAGCCCCGATGCGTTTCGCACTATCAGCGAAGTCGCCGACGAACTTGACCTTCCGCAACATGTCCTGCGATTTTGGGAAACGCGTTTCTCGCAGATAAAGCCTATGAAACGCGGCGGCGGCCGGCGTTATTACCGGCCGAACGATGTCGACATGCTGCGCGGCATCAGGCATCTGCTTTACGAGGAAGGCTACACGATCAAGGGCGTGCAGAAGCTGCTGCGCGAGAATGGTGTCCAGTTCGCGGTCGCGATCGGCACCGGCGACATGTCGGCCTTCGAGGAACTGACGCGCAAGAATGCCGATGCCGCGAAATCGGTACAAGTCGCCGAGGCGCCGCGCGAGAAGCGCCAGCCGCTCGCCATGGAGGCGGAAGGCAACGTGCTGGTCGGCGAGGCCAGGGCCCGCGGCAAGGGCATTTTCGGATTTGGTGGCAAGGGCGAGGAACCGGAACTTGCCGGCAAGTCGGAATTGTCGCGCGAGAACCGTGCTTTGCTGCAGGAGGCGCTGTTCGACTTGCTGGAGTGCAAACGTCTGCTCGACCAGTCCCGATAGGGAGCCATGCGGGATAGTCCCCGGCGTGATGCTTCTGGTTTTTCACGACATCCGCCGCCGCCCGGTCGAGAGACTCGGGCGGTTATCGTTTTCCGCCGCAGCGATCCGAAAAGACACCGTCTTTCAGCCAGATGGATGATGTGGCTCCGCCGCGGCCGATGCCATTACAGCCGTCTGTGAATGGGTGAATGCCAGGGGTGAAAAAGGTTGAACCCAATCACGGGACGGCGGGTCGCGCGGGTCATGGATCCCGGCGCCTGCCGCCGGCGGATGAAATGCCCTTCATGCGCCAGGTCGGCCAGCGGTTGCACCAGCCCGCAACCGCTGGCCGTTTTGCTGTCGCGACGGCAATCGGGCCGCCCTGCGCGGGGAGGCGCTTAGATTTGCGTTCACAGCGGAGTTTCCGCTTGCCTCGCACAACGTCATAATCTAGGGCTTCTGGCGGTTCGGAGCGTAGCGCAGCCCGGTAGCGCACTTGACTGGGGGTCAAGGGGTCGTGGGTTCGAATCCCGCCGCTCCGACCATTCCTTCCTTTTCCGCCAGTCCACGATGCCGCGCTTCCAGCGCGATGCATCCCCAGATGATGCCGAGCAGTAGGTAGAAATGGCGCCAGTGGTCGGTGTCGATCACGTTGCCGATCACCACATGCCCGAAGAAGGCGATATACGCGCACAGGAGATATGGCTGCCACGGCCGGTCGCGGAACAGGATGCGCAAGGCGCCGCCGAGCGTCAGGAAGGTCAGCGTCACATAGGCGGCGAAGCCGAGCCAGGAATAGTCGAACAGCGCCTTCAGCCAGATGTTGTGCGTGTCCTCACCATAGATGAGGCCGAATTCCAGCGGACCGATGCCGAGCGGCTTCTCGGTTGCCTGCATATAGCCCAGCCAGTGCCGCTCAAAGCGCCCGAGGCGCGAGGCGTCGTAGTCCTGCAGCAGGCGGGCGCGTTGTACGAAAATGTCGCTCACCGCGTCGAACTGCAGCGCGATGACGACGAGAACGGCCGCGCCCGCAAAGGCGAAGATCATCATCAGCAGGATCTTCAGCCGGAACCGACCCGACCGGCTGCCGAGAAACAGGCTGGCCGCCAGCATGGCGGCGCAGAGCACAAGCATGCCCCATCCGGCGCGCGAGAACGACAGGAACAGCGCCAGCAGCAGCACGATCAGCGCGGGCATTGTCACGGCAAGACGCCGCGCCCGCCCCGTGATGATCGTATGCAGGCAGTAGAGGATCGGCAGAACCAGGTAGGGCGCCAGCACGTTCGGGTCCTGGAATGCGCCCTTTGCGCGGCCATAAAGCGTGAAGACGTCGGCGCCGGGAATCAGCCCGGAATAGCCGATGATGCCGAGCAGCCCGGTCAGCACCGCCGCCGCCGTCCAGCCATTGAACATCAGGGCGAGCATCTTCGGCCGCGCCGCGATGATCGACGCGAAGAAAACCGCCGTGAAAGACAGGAACAGCGACACCGCGATATAGAGCGGCGCGGTCTTCCACTCGTCCATCTGCGTCATCGAGATGACGCCGCCGATGTCGAACACCAGCAGCAGGACGAGCAGGACGACCACCGGGCGCGGGATCGTCAGGCCGACGATCGCCCACAGACCGATCAGCGCCGCCATGAAGAGTTCATAGGGCGCGGGCTCGTCGATGACGAAGCCGGACAGGAATACGCCGATCCAGACCGCCACGCCCGCCAGGCGCGCGTTGAGCGCCCGGTTGAAGGCCGCGTGCGGCAGGGTGAGCGCTGTGTCCGTCAATAGGCGTTTTCCGTATTGAGCAGGCGGACGGGCGTCATGAACAGGATCTTCAGGTCGAACCACAGCGACCAGTTCTCGATATAGTAGAGATCGAATTCGGTGCGCCGCCGGATCTTCTCGTCGGTGTCGATCTCGCCGCGCCAGCCGTTGATCTGCGCCCAACCGGTCACGCCGGGCTTGACGCGATGGCGCGCGAAGTAACCGTCGACGACCTCTCCGTAGAGCCGGTTGGCCGATTGCGCGGTAACCGCGTGCGGGCGTGGCCCGACAAGTGAAAGTTCTCCGCGCAGCGAATTGAAAAATTGCGGTAATTCGTCGATCGAAGTCTTGCGGATGAAGCGCCCGACACGCGTCACGCGCGGGTCGTCCTTGACCACCTGCGCGCGCGCCGTCGGGTCGCATTGTTCGACATACATCGAGCGGAACTTGTAGACCCAGATCTGCTCGTTGTTGAAGCCGTGCCTCTTCTGCCTGAAGATTACCGGCCCCTTGCTGTCGAGCTTGATGGCGATCGCCGCCGCCAGCATGATCGGCGACAGGACAATGATGCCGAGCAGCGAGAAGAAGATGTCGAAGGCGCGTTTCGCCACCAGATCCCAATCGCGTATGGGCTTGTCGAACACGTCGAACATCGGCACCGAGCCGATGAAGGAATAGGTGCGGGGACGGAAACGCAGCTTGTTGGAATGCGCCGACAGGCGGATGTCGACCGGCAGGATCCACAGCTTCTTCAGCATGGCCAGCACGCGGTCTTCAGCGTCGAGCGGCAGCGACACGATCAGCATGTCGATGCGGGCTCGCCGCGTGAACGATACCAGTTCGGCGATGTTGCCGAGCTTCGGATATCCGGCGACGATCGGCGGCGAACGCATGTCGTCGCGGTCGTCGAAGATGCCGCAGATGCGGATGTCGTTGTCGTGTTGTTTCTCGAGGTCGCGGATCAGCTTTTCGGCCGGCTTGCCGCCGCCGACGATCACGGCGCGGCGTTCCATCGTGCCGTCGCGCGCCCACTTGCGGATGCGCACGGAAAGCAACAGCCGCGTCAGCAACAGGAAGGTGAGGCCGCCCAGGAACCACGAGGCGCTCCAGATCCGGCTGAAATCGCCCGACGTCTTCAGCAGGAAACCCGCAAGCGACAGCAGCGCGAAACTGCCGGCCCATGCCGCCACGATGCGCGGGAACCATTTCAGCGGCCGGCGCAGCGCGCGCATCGAATAGCCGTCCGCGATCTCGTTGAGCATCACGAATACGCCGCTGCCCAAGGCAATGGCGAGCGCGTATTCCAGGACCAGGTTGAAGCCGACATAGGCGACCATGATGGCGGCGGCGATCGACGCCAGGCAGAGGAACTCGCCGATGCGCAGCAGCCCGCTTACCATGACGGGCGACACCGTATCGGTGCGCAATTCGTCTGCGATGCGTTCGATGAGCGGCTCGAGTTTCGTTTCGCGCGCGCTCGGCTCTTCGCCCGTGTCGTAATTCTGAATCGTCCGCGGATTGTAGCGCAGACTCGGATCGATCTCGTTCATGAGGCGCCTTCGCATCTGTTGCTGAAGGCATATAGGGCAAATGACCTAAAAAACGCTTGATGTGGCGGCGTCTTGGCTGGCGCGGTCTGCTCTTAA
>JBAQHA010000854.1:0-1587 GCA_049288075.1 Oricola sp. | reverse complement strand
CTCGGGTGTGTTCTTCTGGAAGTGTTGCCAGCCCTTCTGAAAGGCTTCGTAGGCCGCAATGCTTTCGGTGTCCTGAAGCGCGAGTCTGCGCTGTTCCGCATCTGAGACCTGGATTGCGAGTGATTTGACGATGGCCGAGGTGACCTTGTCCTGAACGACGAAGAGATCGGCGAGGCTGGCGTCGTAGCGTTCTGCCCAGATGTGCACACCGTTGACGGCATCGATGAGCTGCGCGTTGATGCGGATCGACCTTCCGTCCCTGTTTCTGCGGATGCTTCCTTCGACGATGTAGCGGGCGCCAAGGTCGCGGTGCACGCTCTGCGGCCGGACCGCCATACCTTTGTAGGTGAATGTCGAATTTCGGGAGATCACTTGGGTGCCGGACAACTTTGAGAGATCGGTGATGATGTCCTCGGTTACCCCGTCGGCGAAGAATGTGTTATCGGCCTGTTCCGACATGTCGTCGAAAGGCAGCACGGCGATGATCGGTTTCCCGGGGAGCGCGGGTCCGCCGGATCCGAAGCCCGGCGCCTCAAGAGCGGGCCGCAGGAAGTGCGATCCGACGGCCAGGATAGCGACGCAGAGCATTGCCGCAAGAAGAAGCGACGCCGTCTTCTTTTTCGAGGGGATGGCGCCCGCAGCGCCGCCAGAGCCGGTCGGGGCGATGACCACCCGATAGACGGATACCGGCTGTCCGATATTCTTGAGATGCTTGCGTCCTATGTGCTCGAACCGGAAGGCCGTCCGCGTCTTCAGATACTGGAACGCGGCCTCGGAGAGGTATACCCCGCCCGGCTCGGCAAGCTGTTCCAGGCGCGCCGCGACGTTCACGCTGTCGCCATAGACGTCGTCGGTCTCGATGAAGGCTTCGCCCACGTTGATCCCGATGCGGAACAGCAGATGCTTGGCTGGAGGCAGCTGTCCGTTCCGATCCATCATATCGCGCTGAATGTCGACGGCGCACTTGGCGGCATTGACCACGCTGTGGAACCGCGCCAACAGTCCGTCGCCGGTCAGCTTCACGACAATGCCGCTGTGCTCGGTTATGCGTGATTCCAGAATCTGGGCGCGCACGTCTCTGAATGCGGCATGAGTGCTGAACTCATCCACAGACATGAGATGACTGTATCCCGCCAAGTCGAGGACCATGATGGCGGTGAGAACCCGCTCCATGTCCGCTGACTCCCCGTGGAAAGCAGCCCCATTGCTGTGGCCACTATACTCAATATTCGGTTGTGCATTGCCTGATATTTGAATCAACGGGGGTCTCCAGGTCCGCAGATCGAGGCTGCGCGGGGCGACGGCCGGCAGGTCTGGCCTGCTTCGGTCACCCCGGCCGGCCGCATGCTGCGACGGGAGCGGAGCTAGCTTCGCTTTGCGGCCGGCCCGGGAGGTCAGGCCTCCCGACAGGCAGTTTGAATAGCCGTAGGAGTTTCGCGCCGAGGTAGGCCTGATGCCGTGGTGATTGTCACAGGAAAAAGCAGTGCGGTGTGAGAGGGTCGCACTGTCGCTATCGCCGGGTGATTGAGGCGCTTCGGTATTCGCCGGACGGCGGATCAGTCAACCAGGCGTTTGACGATGTAGCCT
>JBAQHA010000853.1:0-8324 GCA_049288075.1 Oricola sp. | reverse complement strand
TGGGCGCCGCAGGTCTATACGCGGGAACTCTCATGGGCCTGGAAGTTGCAGCGGCAAAAGCCGCAGGGGACATAGCACTGGCGGCATTCCTTGCACTTGGATCCGTGATGCTCATTGGCGGCACATGGTTTGGGTACTACGTCAAACAAGCGATAGTGCAGCTTACGCATCTGCTTTTGCTTGCCCTGGGCACTGGAGCAGCGGTGCTGATGAACCTGCCGACGCATTGAGACCGAACCAGGGGATTCTCCGATGGTCAACATTATCAGAGCCAAGGACTGCCCACAGGCGCTGGGCCGCACATTTCGCTTCGAGGGGCAAGCCTATGGAAGCGAGGTGTCCTTCTTCTCGGTGGACAATGAACCCGGTCAAGGACCCGTGCTGCATGTGCATCCCTATCCTGAGACATGGCTAGTGATTTCCGGCTCGGCGGTCTTCATAGCTGGAAACGAAACAACGGAAGTCACTTCGAGTGACATCGGAGTCGTGCCCGCCGATACACCACACAAGTACGTCAACATTGGCCCTGGGCCCCTTCGCATGGTCTGCATCCACCCGAGCAGCACGATCATTCAGGTCGACCTTGAGTGAACCGCACCAGCCGTCAGCAACGCCAGCAACTGCCTCAGTTTGCCATTGCCGCGACCGCGTTCGACCCGCTCTCCAATCACTTCGGCTGCTTTGACTGGCCACGAAACGTGGGGCTAGGAATTGGATCTGAGGGTGCATGGCGGTGAGCCAACTTCGATCATTTTATGAAATGCGCCGATATTGCCGACTGAGAATTCGGATGGACGGCTCAACACTGTCTCGCAAATCGGGACTGTTTCTTGGGATGCTTCCGTCCATTGCAATCGTAGAACCGGCTCAGTTGTCATCGGCGATGTCCGCAATTAAGGAGCGGAGATGACCATCGCAACGGCCTACTTGAAGGCGAAATGCTGACTGACAGCTGTGGGGCCGGAAGCGGACATCGCGGGGAGGATGGAGAAGAGTCCGTTTCGTGCCAGAAGCGGTCACTTGCGTCAGCTTGCAAAATCGCCGGTATTCTCGCCCCCGGCAACCGTTCCAACTACGTATCCAACACCTGATCCACGGCGCACCGCCACGTATCATTCCAATCCGATGTGCCGGGCACTGTGCCGAAAAAGCTTTGCGTCGTCCGGGCCGAAATGGAACGAAGTAAGAAAATCATCGACACAATATTGCGGCCGCGATTTCCGGATAGTGGCGGCAATCTCCCTCCCTTCTTCAATCCGTCCGGCCAAGGCGAGGGAGTGGGCGGCGATCGCGTGGATGTTGGGATGGGCATTAGGACGGCCCGCCGCCTTGAGTCCCCATTCCGCCGCATCCTCGAATTGGCCGAGCCGGATATGGGCCATCGCACGGGCACCTAGCATGCCGAACAGCAGCGGATCGAACGGGCTAAGTTGCCGCGAGTGGTCGGCGGACCGGATCGCTGCTTGCGGATCGCCTGTCTGGGAATGGACGAAGGACAATGCATAGTGGCCGAGCGCGAAATTCGGGCTGAGATTCACGGCCCGGGTCAACTCGCCGAGAGATTCGTCGTGCTTGCCGCGCAGCCACAGCGCTCGACCCATGGCCCAGTGGGCAGCCGGGTTGTGATCGTCGACAATAAGGCTCTGGCTGGCCGATGCGAAAGCGCTGTCGACTTCCTGGTCGCGATCAGCCCAGTGCTGGAATGCGTTCTGCCAGTGGGTGAAGGACAGACCGGCATAGGCGCGCGCGAAGGTCGGGTCGAGATCTACCGCGACGCGGAAGAAATGCCTGGCCCGATCGTTTTCCTCCCGGGTGAAGCGGTACATGTGCCACAGGCCACGGTGATAAGCCTCCCAGGCATCGAGCGAATTGGGTGGTTTGAGAACGGCCCGGTTTCGCTCGACGATCTCGATCTCGTTGCTGATCGAAGACACGATCTGGTTGCCGATTTCGTCGAGAACAACGAAAGCCGCGTCCAACTCCTGGTCGAAGGTTTCTGCCCAGACGATCCGGGTATTGCGCGCCTCGATCAACTCGGTTGTTACCAAGATGCGGCCGTCGTGGCGGCGAACGGTTCCGCTAGCAATATAGTCGACGTTCAGTTGCCGGCCGGCATCCTCCGGGCCGACGCCGCGCTCGGCAAGCGCAAAGACGGATCCGCGCGCAATGATGAAGAGATCACGCAGCCGGGCCAGCCGGGTGATGATGTCGTGGGTCAGGCCATCGGCAAGCCCGCCGCGGACGGCCCCGTCAGCGGTCTGTTCGAGGAAGGGCATGACGGCAAGAGATCCGCGTCGGGACGTGGCGGCATCTCCGTTTGCGGCGGTGAAGTCGGAAAGCGGCGCGATCGGAGACGGATCTGCGGCCATCGTGCTTGAATTGGCGCTCCGGTTGCCGCGCACGATCTGCCACGCCGCCTGAACCGGGCCGAAATCGACATCCTCGCCGGCGAACAGCCGGGCCGTCGCGGCAAGATGTTCGTCGCAGGCGCCGATCTGCCCGCGCTGCGCCAGCGCGTGAAGGAGCGCCGCGTGGGCGCGCGCGTCGAATGGCGCGAATTCGACCCATTTCTCCAAGTATGGGAATACCGCATCGGACGCGTCGGGCAAGCTCGCGACGAGCTGCTCCAGCATGGCGGCCTGGTTGGCGCCGAAGCGCCGCCTCTGCGCCAGCAGCCAGTTCTCGAATTGCGGATTGCGGTCGATTTCCAGTCCTTCCAGGAATTCGCCGCGAAAAAGTGCGCAAAGCGCCTCAAGTCGCTTCGGATCGATCGTATCGAGACCTTGTTGGAAAGCGAGGGCAATCTCCGCGACATCGACGAGGCAACCGGAAAGATCGAGGGCGATCATGTCGCCGGATGCGACGACCCTTGCGCGGCCCGGTTCGTCGACAATGCCGCGCAGTTTACTCAGGCACCAGCGCAATTCGCCACGCGGATCGTTTGGGACGTCCCACAGCAGCTCGCAAAGGCGGCTGCGCCCGACCGCATGCGGCGCCATTGCCAAATAGGCAAGAAGCCCGCGCACCTTACGCGACGTCGGAAGATCCAGGTCGACACCGTCCCTGCGGATCGTCAACGGGCCGAGCACGCGTATCTGCAAGCCCGCTCCCGGGCTGTTCCGGTCCGTTTGTGCGGATTCCACGTGCATTTCCACGGTGGCTCCCACGCTGCTTCACCCGCCGGTGTCTTATCACCAAAAACGGCAGTCCGCACCTGCCATTGAATCCGGTGTCGTCAGGGGCTGCCGTCCGCCGGCGTCGCAGCGACGCTTTCCATCCGCGACCTGTGAAAGGCACGAAAATGAACATCGAGACAAAAGAGAAGCTTCTGAAGGTCGCGCTTGCGGCCTTCGGCGTCATATTCCTTCTGGTTTATCCGGTTGGGCTGGTCTGGCCGTCGGGCTGGGTCTGGCACGCCGGACAGGGCGAATACTATCTCCAGATGATCTGTGCGTTCTATGCGGTTCTGGGAATTTTCCTGATCATCGCCTCGCGCGTTCCCGCACAGCATCGCAGCCTTATTTCCTTCACCGTCTGGTCAAGCGTCGCCCATGGCGGCGTCATGGCCGTGCAGGCCGTCACCGACGGTCACGAGATGGGGCACATGCTCGGCGATGTGCCGGCACTCCTCCTCGTAGCGATCGTGCTCGGATATCTGAGCGCCGGCGCGCCGAAGCAGGCGCACGCGATTTGAACCGACCGGGTGAGCCGTCCGTGCCAGACCGGGCGCGGACGGCGCTACGTGCACGCATTAACGGCAATCCGTCGCGACGCTGCCTGTGACGCGAGAGCCCGACGCTTCAAAAACAACAATGGAGACTGAACATGCAGGACCGACCAACCATCAGAACAACCGCCGGGCTTGGGCGCCTCTATGACAGCATCATCGACACGATCGGCAACACGCCGGTCATCCGGATCAACAATCTCGGCGTCGGCCATGCCACGATCTATGTGAAGGCGGAGTACTTCAATCCGGCATCCTCCGTGAAGGACCGGCTGGCAATCAGCATCATCGAACAGGCCGAGCGCAGCGGCGCGTTGCAGCCCGGCCAGACGGTCGTCGAGGCGACCAGCGGCAACACCGGAATCGGTCTCGCCATGGTCTGCGCCCAGAAGGGCTACCCGCTCGTGGTGACGATGGCCGACAGCTTCTCGGTCGAGCGGCGCAAGCTGATGCGCATGCTGGGCGCCAAGGTGGTCCTGACCCCGCGCGCCGAAAAGGGGTTCGGCATGTACAAGAAGGCTGTTGAACTGGCCGAGGCAAACGGATGGTTCCTGGCTCACCAGTTCGAAACCGAGGCAAACGCGGCCATCCACGAGGCGACCACCGGGCGCGAGATCATCAACGACTTCTCCGGCTCGCGACTGGACTATTTCGTGACGGGCTACGGCACCGGCGGTACGCTTGCCGGTGTCGCACGCGTGCTACGCCGGGAACGTCCGGAGACGCGCATCATCCTGAGCGAGCCTGCCAACGCACAGCTTGTCGGCAGCCGCCATGCCCAGGAACGCGGTCCGGACGGCGCTCCCGCAGTCAGCCACCCTGCCTTCGAACCACATCCTATCCAGGGCTGGACCCATGATTTCATACCGCTGGTGCTGCAGGAGGCGATCGACGGCCATCTTTACGACGAGTTGGTCCCCGTCGCCGGACCCGACGGCATCAAATGGGCAAGGGAACTGGCCGCCAAGGAGGGTGTGTTCACCGGGATATCCGGCGGCTCGACATTCGCCGTCGCCCGCCAGTTGGCGGAAAAGGCGCCGGCCGGCTCGGTCATCCTTTGCATGCTGCCCGACACCGGCGAACGCTACATCACGACCCCGCTGTTCGACAGCATAGAGGCCGAGATGGATGAGGCAGAGACCGCGCTTTCGTTCTCGACGCCGAGCTGCCATTACGCGGCATCGTAACGGGGCACAACCAGGGAGAACGCCATGAATGCCCGCAACCGAAAAGCAGCGGCTTCGGCCGAGGAAACTCTCGATCCCGCCAATTGGACGGATATACAGGCGCTCTCCCATCGCATCGTCGATGATGCGATTGGCTATCTGCGCGACGTGCGCGAACGGCCGGTATGGCGTGACCTGCCAAATGAGGTGAAAACCTTCTTCGACGCGCCCCTGCCGCGCACGCCGATGCCGATCGAAGACGTCTACCGCGAGGTATCGGAAAAGGTGATGCCCTACCCCATGGGCAATATCCATCCTCGCTTCTGGTCCTGGTACATGGGATCGAGCAACTTCACTGGTGCGCTGGGCGACTTCCTGGCCGCCATCCAGGGGTCAAACCTCGGCGGAGGTAAACACGCCGCCGCCTCAATGGATATGCAGGTGGTCGATTGGTGCAAGGAGATGACGGGCTTTCCCGCATCCGCCGGCGGCACGCTGGTCAGCGGCGGGTCGATGGCCAATCTCATCGGCCTGACGGTAGCGCGCAACGTCATGGCGGGCATCGACGTGCGCGAGCACGGTGTCGCGGCGATCGAAAGGCCGCTGCGCTTCTACGCCTCCGATCAGGTGCACAGCTGCCACCGGAAGGCGATGGAATCGCTCGGTCTCGGCAACACGGCGCTTCGCCGCATCGCCACCGACGCCGAGCTCAGGATCGATGTCGCGGCCCTGCGCGAGGCAATCGCCGAGGATCGCGCGGCCGGGTTCCAGCCGGCCTGCATCATCGGCACTGCCGGCACGGTCAACACCGGCGCGGTCGACGACCTGCGCGCGCTCGCCGATCTGGCGGCAATGGAAAAACTCTGGTTCCATATCGATGGCTGCATCGGCGCGCTGATCGCCATAGCTCCGCAACACGCACACCGCGTCGCCGGCATCGAACGCGCCGATTCCATCGCGCTCGATCCGCACAAATGGCTGCACGCACCCTTCGAGGTCGGCTGCGCGCTGGTGCGTGACGCGTCGGCCCATCGCGGCGCCTTTGCGGTCACGCCGGAATACCTGGAAACGACGCAGCGCGGCCTCGCCTCGGCGGAATGGCTGCACGAATACGGCCTGCAGACGTCGCGCGGCTTTCGTGCGCTGAAGGTTTGGATGACGCTCAAGGAGCACGGCGTCCAGAAATTCGGTCGGCTGATCGACCAGAACATTGCCCAGGCGCGGTATCTCACCGAACTCGTCGAAGCCGAAGCGGCGCTCGAACTCGTCGCGCCGACCAGCATCAACATCGTCTGCTTCCGCTTCCGACCGCACGGGTTGACGCGAGACGTGCTAAAAGCCGTTAATATCGAGATCATGCTGCGGCTGCAGGAAGAGGGGACCGCGGCACTGTCCGACACGACGGTGCATGGCGAGCACTGCCTGCGGGTCGCTATCAACAATCACCGCACGCGTGCCGAAGATCTCGATCTACTCGTCCGCGAAACGGTTCGAATCGGTGACGAAATTCTGGTGGCAGCAGAAGCGATCTAGTATCCGCTGCGCTTCCCGGGGGATCGCTTTTCGAGATCTCACAAATAATAACAGTTATTGGCGTATTGGCGCCGTTCGTTCACTCTGCTGCGAATAGCTGCTCTCCGCTCTTTTGAACATCCTGCGCAGCGTTAGAAACGGCAGCTTAGGGTCAGAAGCTGACGTTTCGCGGTCAGCGTCA
Source organism: Oricola sp. (assembly GCA_049288075.1). Lineage (GTDB taxonomy): Bacteria > Pseudomonadota > Alphaproteobacteria > Rhizobiales > Rhizobiaceae > Oricola. Next base: position 1,717 of record JBAQHA010000853.1, on the reverse strand, counting down.
AATAGTCCGCTTTGAGGGCGCATTGCTGACTGGCAGCTGTGGGGCCGGTGAACGAACCCGCTGCGCGGGAGGGTGCCTGCGGTTGAGGTAGAGGGCACAGGCCGGTCGTTTCGCTTGCATTGAGCGTCGTCGTGCAGCGGCAGAGCATGACGGGCTTCTTCAACAAGGAGCCTGACCATGACCCATCCCGTTCTCGATGCCCCTGTCAGCCCGCTGCGCCAGCGGCTGATCGACGACATGAACATGCGGCGTTTCTCACGGGAGACGCAGCGCAACTATCTCCGCGATATCGGACGCCTGGCGACATTCCTTGGGCGCCTACCAGACACGGCGACCGCCGACGACCTGCGCCGGTTCCAGATCGAGCAGCAGGAGAGCGGTGTTCCCGTGCCGACGATGAACAGCATCGTGTCGGCGCTGCGCTTCTTCTTCACCCATACCGTCGATCGTCCAGATCTGGCGCGCAGGCTCGTCCGGCTGGCGCATCCGCGCAAGCTGCCCGTGGTGCTCAGCCGCGACGAAGTCGCCCGGCTGCTCAACGCAACCACCTGCCTCAAGCACCAGGCCGCGCTGTCGGTCGCCTATGGAGCGGGCCTGCGCGTCGCCGAGGTGTCGACGCTGAAGGTCGTCGACGTCGACAGCGAGCGCATGCTGCTCAGGGTCGAACGCGGCAAGGGCGGGCGATATCGCAATGCCATGCTGTCGCAAGACCTGCTCTTGTTGCTGCGCCAGTGGTGGAAGGTGGGACGCCAGCAAGGCGTGATGCACCGCGACGGCTGGCTGTTCCCCGGACAGCACGCGATGAAGCCGATCAGCACGCGGCAGCTCTATCGGATCGTCGTCGAGGCGGCCCAGGCCGCCGACATCGCCAAGCGGGTCGGACCGCACACGCTGCGCCACAGCTTCGCGACCCACCTCCTGGAGGACGGCACCGATATCCGGATCATCCAGGTCCTGCTCGGGCATGGCAAGCTCAACAGCACCGCCTTCTACACCAAGGTCGCAACCAGGACAGTGCGCACGGTCACGAGTCCGCTCGACAAGCTCGGCCTGTTCAAGTTGGAGGAGATCTCCGACGGCTGAGCCGTGCGCACCTCTGTCGAGGTCGCCGACATATTCCGCACTGCCGGGCCCGCCTACCGGGCCGCCCATGCAGGTCATCTGAGCCTGCAGCAGCTCAAGGTGATGTCGGCAATCGAGCATTGCCGCACCGCAGCCCTTGGCGGTCATGTCGAGGCCTGCGAGGACTGCGGCCAGTGGCGCATCGCCTACAACTCCTGCCGCAACCGGCACTGTCCGAAGTGCCAAGGTGCGGCCGCGCGGACATGGCTCGCCAAGCGGGAGGCCGATCTGCTGCCGGTCGGCTACTTCCACGTCGTGTTCACACTGCCCGCCGAGATCGCCGACATCGCGTTCCAGAACAAGGCGCTGGTCTATGACCTGCTGTTCAAGGCGGCATCGGAGACGATGCTGACGATCGCGGCGGATCCCAAGCACCTCGGCGCGCGCATCGGCGTCACCGCCGTGCTCCACACATGGGGCTCGGCGATGACCCACCATCCCCATGTCCACATGATCGTGCCGGGCGGCGGCATCGCGCCGGACGGGTCACGCTGGATATCGTCGCGGCCGGCCTTCCTTCTCCCAGTCCGGGTGCTCGGCAAGTTGTTCCGACGCCTGTTCCTGACCCGGCTGGTCGCGCTGCACGACACCGGTC
>JBAQHA010000852.1:0-1981 GCA_049288075.1 Oricola sp. | reverse complement strand
ATCATGGAGCCGGAGGACACGCCGCCGATGTCCGGTTCCAACTCGATCTGCGTGGCGACCGTTCTGCTCGACACCGGAATCGTGGCGATGAGCGAGCCGCAGACGCGACTGGTGTTGGAGGCGCCCGGCGGCTTGGTGGAGGTGACCGCCGCCTGCCGCGACGGCAAGGCCGAGCGCATCACCGTGCGCAACGTTCCGAGCTTCGCAGACAGGCTGGACGCGGCGCTCGAGGTGGAAGGACTCGGCACCCTGACGGTGGATACGGCTTACGGCGGCGACAGCTTCGTGATCGCCGACGCCGCGGCGCTCGGCTTCGCGATCGTGCCGGACGAGGCGCGCGAGCTGGCCGAGACCGGGGTCCGCATCACCCGCGCCGCCAACGAGCAGCTCGGCTTCGTCCACCCAGCTAACGCAGAGTGGAACCACATTTCGTTCTGCCAGATCGCCGGGCCGCTGACGCGCGCGGCGGGCGCCTGGACCGGCGCCAACGCAGTGGCGATCCAGCCGGGCAAGATCGACCGATCGCCGACCGGCACGGGCTGTTCAGCGCGCATGAGCGTGCTGCACGCAAAGGGCCGCATGGCGGTCGGCGAGCGCTACCTCGCGCGCTCGATCATCGGCTCCGAGTTCGACTGCCGCCTCGCGGCGGCGACCGAGCTGGGCGGTAGGCCGGCGATCGTGCCGGAGATTTCCGGGCGTGCGTGGGTCACCGGGACGCGCACGGAGCTGCTCGACCCGGCCGATCCCTGGCCGGAGGGCTACAAACTGTCGGACACCTGGCCGGGCGCACGCGTCTGATATCGCCCGAGCGCGATACTGACATCGGAGGGAGAGTGGAGCTTCTCCGCTCCGGAGCCGAATTCACATGTCGGTCTGCACGGCAATGGCTGCGGCGTCGCCGACGTCAACAACCAGGTGTCGGACGGTGCTCTCCATCTTGCGCTATGTTGGCGTGACCAAGCCGTAGTTGGACTACTGAGAGTGGGTCGGTCCGCCGGTAGACCAGGGCCGCCCCGGCTCTTCCGTGGGCATGCGTGACGAAAGGAGCGCGTTCCGGCGCAGTCTCCGCGAGCCAGTGGTCTGAGAGGTGGGCATATACTGCTGGTCGTCGATGGCATGATTCGGTGGCCGGGGCCCAGTCACTGGCCACCGCTCCTATTGATTGGCGGGCAGGCGGCGTCGGCAGTCGTGGTGGACGGCGCCGCGGCGCCGCAGGTGGTGGTTCTGAATCGACGACTTGGCGTCCCTTTGGCGGGCGCGCCGCGCCGCTGGAAGGCACGTCAGAGGCGGGTCTTGTGATACACCTCTGTGATACAGAGCGTCTCCGCACTCTATAAGCAACAGATTTTGCAGAATTTCTCTGGGGGAGTGGCTGGGGGGCCTGGATTCCAAGTCGCCACATTTATCCAGATAAATCAGATGCTTGCAAAGCACGTGGACACGAATGTGCCACAATCCGGTTGATGCGGCAAGCCACGGAGCCGCCGCCATCACACTCTTGGTCGGCAGGTTCGGCTGAGGTCAATCAGCCTACTGGAACCGGAAATGTTTGAAGAGACGGCACCCTGTGGCTCATGACGCGACGGGGATATCGGAGTTGCGAGAGCTTCCAGGCTGCAGGTGGATGGCGCCTGCCTTGTGCCTGGTGCTACTCGGCGTGCCGGGCGGGTTGCTGGCCTTCGTATTCCAACTGTGCACTGAGACCGACGATGATGGCCTGAGCCAGGCCGATTGCTCCGGAGATGGGGCGGAACTGGCCACCCGATTCATTGTCTACGAAGAAAGCCAGGCTGGCATTCGCCGCCAGGGGACTGGACGGCGTATCGGTCAAGGCAAGGATGGGCAGGTTGCGCAGGCTGGCGTCGCGGACGATGTCCACCACCAGGGCGGTGTAGGGTGTAAAGGCGATGGCGATCAGCAAGTCGTCGTGGCCCATGTTGGCGACCTGTTGTGCCGCCATGCCGCCGGCGAAGTCGAGCAG
>JBAQHA010000851.1:0-2789 GCA_049288075.1 Oricola sp. | reverse complement strand
GTCAAACGGTGAACGGGTCCAAACCGCCCGGATCGGATTTCCTGAAATGTTCGCCGCCTAACGCGCTGCGTGCCGGAGTTGGCGGGCGACGACGAACAGCCTGCCGAGCGATGTCAGCGGCTGTGAGACACGGCGCATCGGCTGGGACGTACCGCCGAAACGCGTCTTGTAGTCCTGCAATCCCGTGCCGAAACAGTAATTCGCAAGCCCGTGCTGCACCGACCATTCGATGATCCTGGCCGTCAGCACCATGCCCGGCGAACAGCCGTGCCACTTGTCGTCGCCGATCGAAATCAGCACGCCGTTCATGAGGTTTCCGTCGGCGAGCGCGAAATAGGCCGACACGATCTCGTCGCCCGCCTTCAGGCAGAACGCCATCACCGGCCCGCCATCCGATGCGTTGGCGGCCAGATGCCGGTAGAAATCGGAAAAGCCGGCGCGCGCCTCCAGCGAATCCGTTCGGCCGATCGCGCTGAACCGCCGCTTGCGTTGCTGTTTCAAGGCATCGAGGATCGCAAGGCATTGCTTCGGGTCCTGAGTTCGCACGAATTCGGCGCCGGCCTCGACCAGCCGCTTCTCCTTCGACCGCACGGTCTTGTAGACGGACTTCCTGCGCCACGTCCCGCAGGCGTCTCCGGTCAGGTCGAGTGACAGCACCTCGCCGGATGGTTCGGACTTGCTCAAGGCGTACAGCGGATTGGCGCGATCGCCGATCAGCGCCGGCAGCTTGTCGATATCGACGAGATCGACTCCGCGCAGCGCCCCTGTGAACGACGCCCAGGCGGAGGCGAAGCTGTTGTCCGACAGCAGGTGTCCGTTCGCCAGCACCGGCGCGACCTGGTCCGCCAGGCCCGCATCGGGAAACGAGGCGATGCGGACGGGGCCGCGCTTCTGGACCACGAAGGGAAACAGCGCGACCGGAGATCCCGTGCCGAGGCTTCGCACCTCGCCGACGTGAAACCGCATGCCGTATTTTGGAACGATGGTCTCGAGGAAAGCATCGAGGAAGGCGGGCGACTGGAACGGCGTGCTGCACGCGCCGCCGGGAAGCCCCGCCCAAAGCGAGCGGTAGCCGGTCGATGTGTTCGCCCGATGAAGGAAAACGCCGTATCTTCCTGGCTTTGCCCCCGATTGTTCGGAAAACGGTGCGACCTGTTGCTTTGGCGTGGCCATGTCTTTCCGTCGGGCGATGAAAACCAGAATTATACTCGCATGACGTGTACAGGGCCGGGATTAAACAAGTCTTATTGCGCGTGCCAGTGTTCTATCTTTGCCCATGTTCTCACGCCGCCGGTGCGGCCATGACCAGATGCACGATGACCGTGTCGAGGGCGTAGAAACCGAGATGCAGTCCGTAGGCCCAGGCAAACCCGTCGCGCGCCCGCATGTAGAGCCACGGCGCGATTGCGCCGAACAGCATCGCCGCGATCGTGTAGACGGCGACATGCCCCGCCTCGTCGATCGTCAGCACCATCGACAGATGGAAGCCGCCGAACAGCGCCGCCGTGACCAGCGAAATCCGGATCAGCGAGGCGCTCCGCGCGCGCAGCGACAGGATCAGCGCCGTGATCAGCACCTGTTGGAACAGGATCTCCACCGTTTTCGGCAGGAAGTAGAACGGCGTCGCCGACAAGAGGTCGGGCGGTGTCTCCGGCAGCGTCCATTCGGTCACAGGCAGGCGCGGCAGCACGACGAGCGCAAAGCCGGCGACAAGCGCCACCGGCACCAGAGGAGCAGCCTTGTAGCGCGGCGGGTTGAACCGGCGGTACCATGCGCGCAACCCGCGATAGAACAACGCTGCGACCAGCCCGGTCCACGCTGCATAGTAGAACGCGAAAACGACCGGCGCGTCGTTGTAACCGATCCGCAGGCCGAGGCGGTCCATGATCTCGTAATAGCCTACGCTCGACAGGCCCCAGGCCGCCGCCGCAATGACCGCGGTTGCGACGAGCCCGCGATAGTCCGTGGCATGCTGGTACGGTTCGTGGTGCATATCGAGGATTTTCGGGCGGGGTCGGGCCGAGCGGGGATCGGGCGGCGCGGAACGCGTCCTGTTCGCATAGGCGCACGGCGCGCATCGCGCAAGCCGTTATGTGGTTTGCCGTGACCGGCAGCCGGAATCGTCCTATACCGGCAATGGGTTGCACAAGAACGGGAAGTGGGGCCGATGCTGGGAGGGATACGCATCGTCGAAATCGAGGGGCTCGGGCCGGCGCCGTTCGCAGCCATGCATTTGGCCGATCTCGGCGCCGATGTCGTCACCATCCATCGCAGGGACGGCGGTTCCGCGCCGGGCTTCACGGACCGCAATCCGCTCGACCGGGGCAAGCGCTCGATCGCGCTCGATCTGAAAGACCCCGCCGACGTCGAAACCGCGAAAGCCCTGATCGCGTCCGCCGACGGGCTGATCGAAGGGTTTCGCCCAGGCGTCATGGAACGCCTCGGTCTCGGCCCGGACGAATGCCGCGCCGCCAATCCGGCGCTGGTTTACGGCCGCATGACAGGCTGGGGCCAGGACGGGCCAAGGGCGCAGCAGGCGGGTCACGATCTCAACTACATCTCGACCTCCGGTGCGCTCTGGTACGCCTCGGCGCCGGGCGACGCGCCGTTGACGCCGCCGACGCTGGTCGGAGACATCGGCGGCGGCGCGCTCTATCTCGTCGTCGGCATGCTCGCAGGCATCCTGCGGGCGCGGACGACGGGCGAGGGCACGGTCGTCGACGCGGCGATCGTCGACGGTTCCGCCCACATGATGAACCTGTTCATGGCGCTCGGCGCGTCGGGCGCGC
>JBAQHA010000850.1:0-5652 GCA_049288075.1 Oricola sp. | reverse complement strand
CCAGGTATTCGTGCCTGAGCTTCTCGTTTTCCAGCACTTCCTTGGCCGTGCCGTCATAGACGACCTCGCCGGTGTCGAGAATCACCGCCCGGTCGGCGAGCTTCAGCGCCGCGACCGCGTTCTGTTCGACGATGATCGTCGTTATGCCGGCATTGCGCACCTCGATCAGCGCCTTCTCGATGTCGTGGCGCACGACCGGGGCGAGACCTTCATAGGGCTCGTCGAGCAGCAGCAGCTTCAGGTCGCGCGCCAGCGCCCGGGCGATGGCGAGCATCTGCTGTTCGCCGCCCGAAAGCGTCGTGCCTTCCTGGCGGCGGCGCTCCTTCAGGCGGGGGAACAGTGTATAGATCCGCTCGTAGTCCCAGCCGAGTTCGCCGGCGATGCAGGCGAGATCGAGATTTTCCTCGACCGTCATGCCGGCGATGATGCGCCGGTCTTCCGGCACAAGCTGGATGCCGTGCAGCGCCGCCTGGAACGACTGCATCATATGGACAGGCTCGCCCTTCAGCCAGATTTCGCCCTTGCGCAGCTCCGGCGAACCGGCGCGCGCGATCGAGCGCAGCGTCGAGGTCTTGCCCGCGCCGTTGCGGCCGAGCAGCGCCAGGATCTCGCCCTCGTTGATGTCGAACGACACGTTCTGCACGATGTAGGAGTCGCCGTAATAGGCGTTCAGGTTGCGCACCGCGAAATACTGCGATTTCGGGTCCGCCGCCTTTGGCTGGATGACGGCCTCCGCCGCTTCGCTCGTCATACCTGTTCCTCCCCGAGATAGGCTTCCTTGACCCGCGGATCGTTCTTGATCTCGTCCGGCGTGCCCTGGGCGATGATGCGTCCGCCGGCCAGCACGGAGATGCGGTCGGCAAGCGAGAACACCACATGCATGTCGTGCTCGATGATGACCTTGGTCATCCCGCCTTCCTTGATCTTCTGCAGGAGCGCGATGGTCGCGTTGGTGTCGTGACGCGCCATGCCGGCTGTCGGCTCGTCGAGCAGCAGCAGCTTCGGATGCTGGATCAGGCCCATGGCGAGTTCCAGTCGCCGCTTGTCGCCGCGCGACATGCTCGTGGCCGGATCGGTCAGCTGGGCGTGCAGTCCGACGCTGTGGATGTCGTCGATGGCCTCCTCGCGGATTTCCTTCTCGCTCGCGAAGGCGCGGAAGGGATTGAGCTTGAAGTGGCCGTCACGCTTCGACAGCGCCGGAACCATGACGTTTTCCAGCACGGTCAGGTCGAGGAAGACCTCCGGCGTCTGGAAAACGCGGGCAACCCCGAGTTGGTTGATCTCGTGCGGCGCCTTGCCGGTCAGCGTGTCGCCGTCGAAGATCACCGCGCCGCGATCCGGCTTCAGCCGGCCGACGCAGACATTCAGCAGCGTCGATTTGCCGGCGCCGTTCGGGCCGATGATCGCGTGCGTCTCGCCCTTGCGGACGTCGAGGTCGACATCGGCGAGCGCGTGCAGGCCGGCGAAGCTCTTGTGCACGTCGTCGATGTGCAGAACCTTGTCCGGGACGCCGCTCTTGAAGCCGCGCTCTTGCTCGTCCTTGATGATGGGTGCAGCAAATGACATGCCCTGTTCCCCTTATTCTGCCGGCGTCGCGACGGCGTGACGGCCGGAGCCACTGCGTCCGACGGCGCCGCGAATGCGGCGCGCGCCTTCCATCAGGCCGCCGGGCAGGAAGATCACGATGACCATGAACAACAGGCCAAGAGTCAGGTGCCAGCCCTCGCCGACGAACAGCGAGAAGAAGCCGACCAGGAAGTCCTCGACGCCGTCCGGAAGGAAGGCAAGCGCGTTGTGCAGGATGCCCTCGTTCCAGGATGACACCTTCTGCTCGGCATATTTGATCAGCCCCGCGCCGAGTACCGGACCGATCAGCGTTCCCACGCCGCCGAGGATCGTCATCAGCACGACTTCGCCCGATGCCGTCCACTGCATGCGTTCCGCGCCCGCGATCGGGTCGGTGATCGCCAGCAGCGAGCCGGCGAGACCGGCATACATGCCCGAGATCACGAAGGCCGAGATCAGGTAGGGACGGGTGTGGATGCCGGTGTAGTTGAGCCGGTTCTGGTTCGACTTGATCGCTTTCAGCATCATGCCGAAATTCGACTTCGTGATGCACATGGCGATGAAGAAGCAGGCGATCAGCAGCGCGGCGCAGAAGTAGAAGCCGGGATAACCGCTCATCTTCAGGCCGAACAGGTTGGTGATCGGCACGCCGATCTCGTGGACGCCGAATAGCTGGTCGATGATGCGCACGTCGCCGTCACGCAGCGGGATTTCCGCGCTCTCGCGAATGGCGCGCACCTGCAGCCCGGTTTCGCCGTTGGTGATCGGCGTGAGCACCGAATAGGCGAGGTTGTAGCTCATCTGCGCGAAGGCCAGCGTCAGGATCGAGAAGTAGATGCCCGACCGTCGCAGCGACACGAGACCGATCAGCAGGGCGAACAGCCCGGCCATGCCGACCGACAGGATGACCGCCGGGACGACGTTCATCGTCAGCAGCTTGAACGACCAGACCGCGACATAGGAGCCGACGCCGATGAAGGCGGCGTGGCCGAACGACAGGTAGCCTGTCAGGCCGAACAGGATGTTGAAGCCGATCGCGAAGATCCCGAAGATCGCGAACTTCTGCAACAGGTCCGGATACGCCGCGCCGACGGGCTGCAAGGCCCAGGGCAGGATCAGGACGATGATGGAGAATCCGAAGAGCAGCAGCCAGTCGGAACGGGTGAACGATTTCAGCATCTCAATCCTCCATCACGCCCTTGCGGCCCATCAGCCCGCGCGGCAGCGTGAGCAGGATGATGACCGCGACCAGGTAGATCACGATCTGGTCGACACCGGGCACGATTGCCTTGATCTGGTTCATGGAGGCGAAGCTCTGCAGGATGCCGAGGAGGAAGCCGGCGAGCACCGCGCCCGAAAGCGATCCCATGCCGCCGACAACGACCACGACGAACGACAGGACGAGGAAGTCCATGCCCATGTGGTAGTCCGGCGGCAGGATCGGCGTGTACATCGCGCCCGCGATGCCGGCCACGGCCGCCGCCAGCCCGAACACGATCGTGACGCGGCGCTGGATGTTGATGCCCAGGAGGCCGACCGTCTCGCGGTCCTGCATGCCGGCGCGCACGACCATCCCGAAGGTGGTGAACTGCAGGAAGGCGAAGACGCCGAAGATCACGACGGCCGAGAACACGAAGTAGACGAGGCGCCACCAGGGATAGATGACATTGTCGCCGAGCCCGACCCAGTGGCCGATATTGGCGGCGCCGGCGAACATGTCGGGGGCCGACTGCGGGATCGGATTGGCGCCGAAAAAGTGGCGCACGATCTCCTGCAGGACGATGGCGAGGCCGAAGGTCACGAGAATCTGGTCCGCGTGCGGACGCTTGTAGAAATGCTTGATCAGCCCGCGTTCCAGGATGATGCCGACAAGGCCCATCACGATGACGGCGACGATGATCGACATCGGCACGGACCAGTTCAGCAGGAATCCGCTGACATCGGTGCCGAGCCAGTCCCGCAGATACGGCACCTGTTCCTTGAGCGGATTGCCGAGGAAATCCTTCTCGGTTTCGCTGACGCGCTCGAAGGACAGATTGAAGAGACGGTTCAGCGTGACGGCGCAGAAGGCGCCGAGCATGAACAGCGCGCCATGCGCGAAATTGACGACGCCGAGCGTACCGAACACCAGCGTCAGCCCCAGCGCGATCAACGCGTAGGCGCCGCCCTTGTCCAATCCGTTCAGAATCTGAAGGAAGATTGCATCCATAACGAAAATACCGCGAATTGAGCCGGCGGCCTTGGCCACCGGACTGCCCCACTGTGCCGGATTGTGAACCGGCCGCCAGAAGGCGGCCGGTCGTTTTCGGGAGTTTCAGGCTTATGCTTCGCCGTCGTTGTACGGGCCGAGTTCGCCGCCCAGCATGTCCGCCGGGTATTCGACCTGGGCCCGCGGAGTGACTTCCACGACTTCCAGCAAGTCGAACTTCGACGACGGGTTCTCCTTGCCCTTCACGACCAGCACGTCCTTGAAGCACTGGTGGTCGGCGGCGCGGTAGGTCGTCGGGCCGTTGCCGAGGCCGTCGAAGTCGAAGCCTTCGAGCGAGGCGCCGACGGCGCTCGGACGGAAGGTGCCGGCGCGCTGGCAGGCATCCGCATAGAGGATCGCCTGGGCATAGCAGGTATGTGCGGCCTGCGACGGCGGGAAGCCGTATTTCTCGCCGAACGACTTCACGAAGGCCTTCGAGGCGTCGTCCTGCAGCGACCAGTGCCAGTTGGTCGAACCGAAGATGCCCTTCACGTTCTCGCCGGCGCCCTGCGCCATCAGGCGCGAATAGAGCGGAACGACGATCACGAAGTCCTTGCCGTTGACCTGCTTGTCACGCAGGCCGAACTGCACGGCCTGGGTCAGCGAGTTCACCATGTCCTTGCCGTAGTGGTTCAGGATCAGGGTATCCGCTCCGGAGTTCAGGATCGGCGTGATGTACTGCGAATAGTCGCCCGCGCCGACCGGGGTGCGGACAGCGGCGACCGTCTCCCAACCGAACGGCTCGGTGTACTTCTGCATCGAGCCTTCCTGCGACCAGCCCCAGGTGTAGTCGGCCGTCAGGTGATAGACCTTGCGGTCGGTGCCGTAATTGTTCTTCAGCACCGGTGCGAGGGCCGCGCCGCTCATCTCGGTGTTGAAGAAGTGACGGAAACCGTTGGCGCGCTTGTCCTTGCCGGTTGTGTCGTTGGAGTGGGTGAGGCCTGCCATGAAGATGACGCCGGCTTCCTGGCAGAGACCCTGCACCGCGACAGCCACGCCCGAGGACGAGCCGCCGGTGATCATGACGGCGCCGTCGTTCTCGATCATGCGCTTGGCCGATGCGCGGGCCGCGTCCGACTTGGTCTGCGTGTCGCCGGTCACGAACGCGACCTTTTTGCCGTTGATGCCGCCGGTCAGTGCCTTCGACGAGAACGTGTCCAGCATGCCGCCGCCGCCGGCGTTGATGTGTTCGACTGCGAGCTCATAGGCGCGCAGCTCGTCTCCGCCTTCGTCGGCATAGGCGCCGGTCTGCGGCACGTTGAAGCCGAAGGTCACGGTGTCGCCTTTCGGGGCGTTGCGATAGTTCTCGCCTTCAGCGAGTGCTCCGCGCGTGAAGAAATACGGCGTCGCGAGCGCCACCGAAGCAGCGCCGCCGTATTTCAGCACGGCACGGCGGTTCAAGATCAGGTTCTTGCTCATAGGGCTCCTCCCAAAGAGTTATGTACTTTCCGGAAGTGTCCGGGTTTCCCCGGCCGGAGACTGGGTCGTAACGGATTGCGCAAGTCCGCCGCAATTATCCATTGTGCGTAAAAGCGACGGGAAAAACCCGTCACGGAGCCGTAAGTGCCCAATATTGCAGCAATTGCCCTCCGCCGCCGCGCGATTTCATGGGACGGTTGCGACATCTTGGAATGTTCTTCGTCGCCCCGCCCGCATGCGCTGCGAACGCGCAGTTTGTGTTTGACCTGCCCTTGGAATTGCTCCTCAATGTGCCCTTCGATCCGGCTCCGAGTGGCCCCGAGGCCCGGAGCGGACGCAACGAACAGGAGGCATGTATGAAGCATCTCATGACAGCTCTTTTGGCCGGCGCCGTGCTCGCCGGCGGCATCGGTTACGCC
>JBAQHA010000849.1:0-4984 GCA_049288075.1 Oricola sp. | reverse complement strand
CATGTTAGGCATGGCGTGGCAGGACGGGCTGGTGCCGGTCGGGCTGGACGCGATGCTGCGGGCCATCGAACTCAATGGCGTCGCTATTGAGCGCAACAAGGCGGCCTTCGCCATCGGGCGTCTGGCGGCGGGCGATCCGGCAGTATTGAATGTCACGGAGGAAACGAGCGAGCCGGAAAGCCTCGACACCCTCGTCAAGCGCCGGGCGGATTTCCTGACCGGTTACCAAAACGCCGCCTGGGCCAGGCGTTACCGCACGCTGGTCGGAAAGATGGAGGCCGCGAAAGGCGGCGAGGCGCTGACCAAGGCGGTCGCCGGATCGCTGTTCAAGCTGATGTCCTACAAGGACGAATACGAGGTCGCCCGGCTGCACATGGAAACCGGTTTCCTCGAACGGCTGAAGGAGGAATTCGAGGGCGATTACACGGTGCACTACCACATGGCCCCGCCGCTACTGCATACCGGTCACGACCGGCGCGGCCGACCGCTGAAAGCCGAATTCGGCCAGTGGATGCAGGCGCCGATGCGCGTGCTCGCGAAACTGAAATTCCTGCGCGGCACGGCCTTCGATCCGTTCGGCCGAAGTGCCGAGCGGCGCATGGAGCGGGAGTTGATCGGCTGGTATGTGGAGCTGATCAAGCGGATCATCGCGGAGCTGCCGGTCACCGGACCCGACGCGCTACTGCCGATCGCCGAAGCGGCGATGGACATCCGCGGCTACGGACCGGTGAAGGACAAGGCTGTCGCAGAGGTCAAAGACCGCGTCGCGCGGCTGCTCGCCGATCTCGACGCTGTGGAGGCGGTCAGGCCGGCCGCCTGACGATGTGATTGTCCCATGCGACGCCGGTCTGCCTGCCGTCGAGCACGCCCTGTCCGCTGGAGAGCAGATACCCGCCGCCACGCGCAGCAGCGCCGCAGACATCGACCAGTTCGTGACGCTTGCGCCGGGCGCCGGTCGAGCGGTCGACTTCGAGCGCGACATTGCCCTGCGGCGACGTGAAGACGACCGAACCGGCGCGTTCGTTGACGCAGACCGAGCCGATATAGCCGCGCATCGTCCGCAGATCCTCCTCGGCCAGATCGAGCAAGCGCAGGTTGCCGTCGAGCGTCACCGATCCGGCAAGCGGCAGCATCTCGTGGATGTCGCCCTGGTTCTGGCAGGCGAACCACACGGCGCCATCGGCCGACATGGAGAGATGGCGGATCGACAATTTGTGCATGTCCGGCGACAACTCATGCGTCCCCAGCACGTCGGCATTGGCGAGATCGAGGACGGCGAGGTTCGGTTTCATCGTAGCGAGATTGAGAGTCGTCCGGCCGAAATCGGGATGGGTCTCTATACCGCCATTGGCGATCAGCATGTGCTTTCCGCTCGGCAGCATCACCATGTCGTGCGGACCCACGCCGCCGGACCAGAACTCGCCGATGCGGCGGAAATTGTCGGTCGCATCGTAGACGCCGATCACGCCGCGCGCGTTGTCGTAGTCGTTCTCGGTCGTATAGAGCAGCCGGCCGTCGGCGGAAAAGCGGCCATGACCGTAGAAGTGCCGCCCATCCGGCGCATGGAAGACGACCGGCTCGGCGTCGTCTCCCGCGTCGATGACGGAGGCGAATGTGCCCGGCCGTCGCGCGAAGACGACCAGCCGGCGGCCCTCGGGATCGAATACAGCGTCATGGCCGCGCTCGGGCAGGACGTAGCGATGGACGATCTCGCCGGCCTCGGTCAGCAGCGCCACGCCGTACTGACCCTGACCGTCGAAATAGGCGGACGCGAAAACGGCATCGGTTTCGGCAAGCGCCCATGCGGCGCGCGGCGCGAGACCGGCCAGAAACGCGACGCCGGCCGCGCGCAACAATGTGCGCCGCTCGATCAGTCCAGTGGGGGAAAACAGCTTCATCAGTCGCCATCCAGCGAGGAAAATCCGACCGAAAGGCCGAGCGTCGCGGTCAATTGCTCGCCGAACATGCGCTGTAGGCTTTGTGACAGTATGACGAGATATTGCAGATCCTTCGTCCGGTCGGGATCGGCGAGCACGTCCTCGATCGGCAAGCCCAATCGTTCGAAGGTGCGTTCGGCGTTGCCGAACTCGAACTCGATGGAGCGGGTCTGCCAGCGCTCGTCATCGGTCAGCAGACTGCCCATCTGCGACGCCTCGAAATAGGCGCGCAATGCCTCGAAACCGGCTTGCGCGAATTCCATCGTCAGACCGGAGCGCCAAAACAGCGCCTGTTTGCGATTGGGTTCGCCGTCTTCGGGCAGAATCGGTTTCAGCCGCTGGTCCCGGATGATCTCAAAGGCTTCCGAGGGAATGGAGATCAGTTCGCCGACAGCCTCTTCAACGTTGCGGAACGCCTCATTGTCCGGTCCCGGCTCCGCCCAGATGGCGGCGTAGCCCTGAGGATCGTTCCACTCCGCCGCTAGTTTCTCAGCAATGCTATGGATATTGCCCGCGACGGCGGCGGCGAAAGCGCAGCGCTGGCCGTCCTGCTTCGCCATCTCGTCCGATCCGGTCCCGAAGAGGAGATACTCTAGCGCGGTGAATCCCTGCAGCGCCACGCTCTTGGCGGGAAGCGCTGCCGCGTCGGTGACGCTCTCGTCGCCGGTCGCGATCGCCGCCTGTACCTGGCGCAGCGCGACGCCCTTGCGGTCGGGCCAGAACAGCAGGCGTTCAAGGCGATTGTCCTTCGCCAACGGACCCGTGCGCAGAAACTCGATGCGCGCAAACGACAGCGCACTGTCGCGGAAGGCCTGCCGCGCCGAGCCGAGCCGGCGCTCGCTCGGTTGCTCGCACAGCGTCGAGACGGCGACGGACGCAAGTTCGGCGTTCTCGGCGAAGCGGGAGAATTCCGGCTGGATGAAGCCGGCGATGACGCGTTTGACCGGCTCGATGGCCTCGGCGTCTCCAACGGTAAGAGCGTGCGCGGGCACCGCCGCGAACGCCATGATGCCGGCCAGAAGAATGGCAGTCAGACGCATCAAAGCGACTCCAGGAATCGGACGAGCGCGTCGCGATCGGCCTTCTCGAGCGCGGCAAAGCCGTCGCGCGCGTTCTGCGCCTCGCCGCCGTGCCAAAGGACCGCTTCGGTCAGGTTGCGGGCGCGCCCGTCATGCAGGAAGAACGTGTGGCCGTTGACCGTTTCCGTCAAGCCGATGCCCCAAAGCGGCGCAGTACGCCATTCCTGTCCGTTCGCGACGCCCACCTGCTGACCATCGGCGAGCCCCTCGCCCATGTCGTGCAGCAGGAAATCCGAATAGGGCCAGATCAGCTGAAAGGCGTGCTGCTTGATCTTCGCCTTGCGGCTGGTGACGTATTTGGGTGTATGGCAGGAGGCGCAGCCGAGTTTGTAAAACAGTTCCTTGCCGTGCAGCACGTGGCCGTCCTCGACGTCGCGCCGTGCCGGCACGGCTAGGTTCTCGGAATAGAAGGTGACGAGGTCAAGCACCGGGTCGGGCGCTTCGGTGTCGCCCAGGCGCTTCTGAACGCCGGTCGGCATGGCAAGGCAGTCGGCCTCGGCCCGCGAGCAGTCGCCATGATCCTTCATCACATCCGGCGTGGAAATCCCGATGTCGCCGGCGAAGGCGCCTGCTGCCTGCTGGCGGATGGTCGGGTTTTGCGCCTTCCAGCCGAATCGCCCGATCACGACCGGCGCGCCGGCCGAGGCGCGCGTCAGTTGCACCTTGCCTGAAATTCCGTCGCCGTCGGCGTCATCCGCATCGGCGCGTGCGACGATATCGGCGGGCTCGATCGCCTGGACCAGCCCGAGCCCGATCATCTGCGGCGTGACGCGCGGCGACAACGTCGTTGCCGGGTCGAGCGGCCCGTAGCCGAGATCCTCGACGGAATAGGACGGCTTCCTCAGCGAGACAACCTCGCCGCCACCGAGCGTAACCGGGACTTCCTCGTAATCGATATGCATGCGACCTTCGGCCTTCAGGCCGGGGAGGGCGAAATCCTGAAACTGCTCGCCATAGACGGGATCGGGCATGTTGATGGCGACATAGTTCTCGACCGCCACGCGCTCCTCGTCGGTCACGGGCGCACGCGCAAGGCGCAGGAACATCGAGGTGGCGTCGCGGCTGCCTTCCGGAGGATGGCCGCGGCCATCCTTGAGGTGGCAACTCTGGCAGCCGCGCGCATTGAACAGCGGGCCGAGCCCGTCTGAAGCCTGGGTCGAGGACGGCGCGGACACCCACAGCTTGCGGAACAACGCGTTTCCGAGCTTGAAGTCGCGCTCCTGCTCGAAGGTCAGGTTGGCGGAGAATTGCGAAAACGCGTCGCGGTTGACCAGCTTGCGCGAAGTCGCCGCACCGCCGGGCATCGCCTCGAAGGGCTCAGCCTCGGTGAAATCGGTCGCGGGCGCGGTCACAGCTTCCACACGGGCGAGATCCTTCGGCGTCAGGTCGCCCCGCACCGTCGGCAAATCGCCACCGAACGCGCCGACGCCTGAAAATGCGATCAGGATGCCCCCGAGCGCTGTCGCAAAAACGGCGCGCCTATTCTTCTGCTTCGTCAGCACTTGCAGCATTCAACAGCCCATATTTTTCCTCGCCGAGCTTTTCCAGAAGATCCAGCTGGGTTTCGAGAAAGCCGATGTGGCCTTCCTCGTCGGCGATCAGTTCCTCGAAAAGATTCTTGGAGACGTAGTCGCCCTCTTCCTCGCAGATGCGGCGCGACGCCGTGTAGGATGCCCAGGCTTCGTGTTCCCCGGCGAGATCGGCCTCGAGCACTTCCTTCACCGACTGGCCGATGCGCAGCGGCGAGACATTCTGCAGATTCGGATGACCCTCGAGGAAAATGATTCGGCTGACCAGTTTGTCGGCGTGCTGCATCTCCTCGATCGATTCGGCGCGTTCCTTCCTGGCAAGCTTCGCATATCCCCAGTCTTCAAGCAGCCGGTAGTGCAACCAGTACTGGTTGACGGCGCCGAGTTCCAGAAACAGCGCCTCGTTCAGACGCGCGACAACCTTGTCCTTGCCCTTCAT
>JBAQHA010000848.1:0-4066 GCA_049288075.1 Oricola sp. | reverse complement strand
CATCGTCGCAAGCGATTGTCTTTTAAAGTTTCCGAACCGGCCCGCCGGTTCGGAAAAGCCGGGCGGAAGCCCGGTCCCTGTCCGAGATTGCAGGCGGCTCGCCTTAATTCTTTTGAGCCTGCATGAGACGAAGGGCCCGACAGGATTCTGGCCGCAAGGCCCGATCTTTTGGGTTCGAACGTATTGCCTTGTGCCGCGGTCGCAGATCCGGCGTAAGGGGGCAGGATCCTCGAACGTCGTCGGGTGATCTGAAAAGGCTCTCCTGGCGGCAAAGGCAACCGCAGACAGTGCTCCGGCGCGGTCTGCAAATTGGAGAGACGCAGTGGATAGAGCGGAAAAACGCGATTTCGTCACGCAGATGAATGCCGTCTTCAATGAAGCCGGCTCCGTTGTCGTGGCCCACTATACCGGTCTCACCGTCGCGCAGATGGGCGATCTTCGCACCAGAATGCGTGCCGCGGGCGGATCGGTGAAAGTCGCGAAGAACCGCCTTGCCAAAATCGCTCTCAAGGGCACGGAAGCCGAAGGAATGTCCGACCTGTTTACGGGTCAGACGGTCATCGCATACGCGAGCGACCCGATCACGGCTCCCAAGATCGCGAGTGAATTCGCCAAGTCGAACGACAAGCTCGTTCTGCTCGGCGGCGCACTCGGCAAGACCGTCCTCGACGCCAGTGGCGTCAAGGCGCTTGCCGAACTGCCTTCGCTCGATGAGCTTCGCGCAAAGCTGCTTGGCATGATTGTCACGCCGGCGACGCGCATCGCTCAGGTTGTCAACGCACCGGCAGGAAACCTTGCCCGCGTTTTCAACGCTTACGCCCAGAAGGACGAGGCGGCATAGGCTGTCTTCATCACTGAAACCAATTAGTTCGAACCTGAAAACCAAGGAAAACCAAAATGGCTGATCTCGCAAAAATCGTCGATGACCTGTCCAACCTGACCGTTCTGGAAGCCGCTGAACTGTCGAAGATGCTCGAAGAGAAGTGGGGCGTTTCCGCTGCCGCTCCGGTCGCGATGGCTGCTGTCGCCGGTGGCGCCGCTCCGGCCGAAGCCGCTGAGGAAAAGACCGAATTCGACGTCATCCTCGAAGAGGCCGGCGCTCAGAAGATCAACGTGATCAAGGAAGTCCGCGCCATCACCGGCCTGGGCCTCAAGGAAGCCAAGGACCTCGTCGAAGCTGCTCCGAAGCCCGTCAAGGAAGCAATCTCCAAGGGCGAAGCTGAAGAGATCGTGAAGAAGCTGACGGAAGCCGGCGCGAAAGCGTCGATGAAGTAAGTCTCGGATTTGCGGCGGGCGGGCATGTTCCGCCTGCCGCATCCGTGTTGCGTAAACCCATTTCCCGAGGCCGCGACGAGCGGTTTCCGGAAACGGGTTTTTACCGTTTCAAGAGCTTGAAGGCCGGGCGCATGGGTCTTCGTTCTGTTTCGAACAAGAGCTCCGCGCGGCGCGGAGCATAATTGGCAGGCCCGCCAGGGCAGACTAAAAGGAGCGGCAATGGCTCAGTCCAGTACCTTCAACGGACGCAGACGAGTAAGAAAATTCTTCGGTCACATCCCGGATGTCGCCGAAATGCCGAACCTGATCGAGGTTCAAAAAGCATCCTATGACCAGTTTCTGATGGTCGACGAGCCGCATGGCGGCCGCGCGGACGAAGGCCTTCAGGCCGCGTTCAAGTCGGTGTTCCCGATTTCCGACTTCTCGGGCGCCTCCATGCTGGAATTCGTGCGCTACGAATTCGAAGCGCCGAAATTCGATGTCGAGGAATGCCGTCAGCGCGATCTGACCTATTCCGCGCCTCTGAAGGTGACGCTGCGCCTCATCGTGTTCGATATCGATGAGGATACGGGCGCCAAGTCGATCAAGGACATCAAGGAGCAGGACGTTTACATGGGCGACATGCCGCTCATGACCGACAACGGCACCTTCATCGTCAACGGCACCGAGCGCGTGATCGTCTCGCAGATGCACCGTTCGCCGGGCGTCTTCTTCGACCACGACAAGGGCAAGACGCACGCATCCGGCAAGCTGCTGTTCGCGGCGCGCGTGATCCCGTATCGCGGCTCATGGCTCGATATCGAGTTCGACGCCAAGGATCTCGTCTATGCGCGTATCGATCGCCGTCGCAAGATCCCGGTCTCGTCGCTGCTGATGGCGCTGGGCCTAGATGCCGAGGAAATCCTTTCGACCTACTACGACGCTGTCGAGTACAAGCGCGACGGCAAGGGCTGGCGCGTGCCGTTCTCGGCCGACCGCATGAAGGGCATGAAGGCGACTTCCGACCTGATTGACGCCGATACCGGCGAAGTCGTGCTCGAGTCGGGCAAGAAGCTGACCGCCCGTCAGGCCAAGCAGTTGGCCGAAAAGGGTCTCAAGGCGCTCCGCGCCACCGACGAAGACCTGTACACGATGTATCTCGCCGAGGATGTGGTCAACTACGCGACAGGCGAGATCTATCTCGAGGCCGGCGACGAGATCGACGAGAAGACGATCGCCGTCCTGCTCGAATCCGGCCACGACTCGTTCAAGATTCTCGACATCGACCATGTCAATGTCGGCGCCTATATCCGCAACACGATTGCCGCGGACAAGAACGAGAGCCATCAGGACGCTCTGTTCGATATCTATCGCGTCATGCGTCCGGGCGAGCCGCCGACGATGGAAACGGCGGAAGCCATGTTCCAGTCGCTGTTCTTCGATTCCGAGCGCTACGATCTATCGGCTGTCGGCCGCGTGAAGATGAACATGCGTCTCGGCCTCGACGTCGCAGACACCGTGCGCGTTCTGCGCAAGGAAGACATCATCGAGGTGCTGCGCACGTTGCTCGACCTGCGAGACGGCAAGGGCGAAATCGACGACATCGACAATCTCGGCAACCGCCGCGTGCGTTCGGTCGGCGAACTGATGGAAAACCAGTACCGCGTCGGCCTGCTCCGTATGGAGCGCGCGATCAAGGAACGCATGTCCTCGATCGAGATTGACACGGTCATGCCGCAGGATCTGATCAACGCGAAGCCGGCAGCCGCCGCCGTCCGCGAGTTCTTCGGTTCCTCGCAGCTGTCGCAGTTCATGGACCAGACCAACCCGCTGTCGGAGATCACCCACAAGCGCCGCCTGTCGGCGCTTGGACCGGGCGGCCTGACACGCGAACGCGCGGGCTTCGAAGTCCGTGACGTTCATCCGACGCACTACGGCCGCATCTGCCCGATCGAGACGCCGGAAGGCCCGAACATCGGCCTGATCAACTCGCTGGCGACCTTCGCGCGCGTCAACAAGTACGGCTTCATCGAAAGCCCGTACCGCAAGATCATCAATGGCAAGGTGACCGAAGAGGTCGTCTACCTGTCGGCGATGGAAGAGGCCAAGCACTACGTTGCCCAGGCCAACGCCGAGATCGGCGACGACGGTTCGTTCGTAAATGAATTCGTCATCTGCCGCCATGCCGGCGACGTGATGCTGACGCCGCGCGACAACGTCGACCTGATGGACGTCTCGCCGAAGCAGATCGTTTCGGTCGCGGCCGCTCTCATCCCGTTCCTGGAAAACGACGACGCCAACCGCGCTCTCATGGGCTCGAACATGCAGCGTCAGGCCGTGCCGCTGGTGCGGGCCGAAGCGCCGTTCGTCGGCACCGGCATGGAGCCGATCGTTGCTCGCGACTCCGGCGCCGCCATCGGCGCGCGGCGTGGGGGCATCGTCGACCAGGTCGATGCGATGCGTATCGTCATCCGTGCGACGGAAGATCTCGATGCGTCGAAATCGGGTGTCGACATCTATCGTCTGCAGAAGTTCCAGCGCTCCAACCAGTCGACCTGCATCAACCAGCGTCCGCTGGTGCGTGTTGGCGATGTGATCGGCAAGGGCGACATCATTGCCGACGGTCCGTCGACCGATCTCGGCGACCTTGCGCTTGGCCGCAACGTGCTTGTCGCGTTCATGCCGTGGAACGGCTACAATTACGAAGACTCGATCCTTCTGTCGGAGAAGATCGTCCGAGACGACGTGTTTACCTCCATCCATCTCGAGGAATTCGAGGTGATGGCGCGCGACACCAAGCTCGGGCCCGAGG
>JBAQHA010000847.1:0-4206 GCA_049288075.1 Oricola sp. | reverse complement strand
ACCTCTTGCCTAACGAGAGCGGACTTGCCGCTGCTGTTTGGCGGCTGTCCGTATCTTACTTCAGGGCTCAATCATGGCGCGTCAGGACTATCTTTTCACCAGTGAATCCGTTTCCGAGGGACACCCGGACAAGGTCTGCGACCGTATTTCCGATGAAATCGTCGATCTGATCTACCGCGAGGCGCGCAAATATGACGAGGGCGAGAAGTGGCGCGTTCGTGTCGCTTGCGAAACGCTCGCCACCACCAATCGCGTCGTCATCGCCGGCGAAGTGCGCGTGCCGGAATCGATGTTGAAGAAGGACAAGGCGGGCAACTTCATGACGGATGCGACGGGCCATCCGATGGTCAATCCGTCGAAGTTCCGCTCCGCCGCCCGCCGCGCCATTCGCGCCATCGGTTACGAGCAGAACGGCTTCCACTGGAAGACCTGCAAGGTCGACGTGCTGCTGCACGGCCAGTCCGCCGACATCGCCCAGGGCGTCGACAACGCCGCCGACAAGCAGGGCGAAGAGGGGGCGGGCGACCAGGGCATCATGTTCGGCTACGCCTGCAACGAGACGCCGGAACTCATGCCTGCGCCGATCTACTACGCCCACAAGATCCTCGAACTGCTCGCCGCTGCCCGCCACGCCGGCAAGGGCGAAGCCGCCAGGCTCGGCCCCGATGCCAAGTCGCAGGTCACCGTCCACTACAAGGATGGCCGGCCGGCCGAGGTGACGCAGATCGTCCTGTCCACCCAGCACATGGATGGAAGCTGGGATTCGAAAAAGGTCCGCTCCGTCGTCGAACCCTATATCCTCGAGGCGCTCGGCGACCTGCCGATTGCCAAAGATTGCAACTGGTACATCAACCCGACCGGCAAGTTCGTCATCGGCGGTCCGGACGGCGACGCCGGCCTCACTGGCCGCAAGATCATCGTCGACACCTATGGCGGCGCGGCGCCCCATGGCGGCGGCGCCTTCTCCGGCAAGGACACGACGAAGGTCGACCGTTCGGCTGCCTATGCCGCTCGCTACCTGGCGAAAAACGTCGTCGCCGCGAAGATCGCCGACCGCTGCACCATACAGCTGTCCTACGCCATCGGTGTTGCCCAGCCGCTGTCGGTCTATGTCGACACCCACGGTACCGGCAAGGTCGGTGACGCGGCGATCGAAAAGGCGCTGCGCGAGGTGATGGACCTGTCGCCGACCGGCATCCGCCGCCATCTCGACCTCAACAAGCCGATCTATGCCAAGACCTCCGCCTATGGCCACTTCGGCCGCAAGCCGGGCCGCGACGGTTCCTTCTCCTGGGAGAAGGTTGATCTGGCCAAGCCGTTGAAGGCAGCTCTCGGCCTGAAATGACCGGCGAAATCCGGCGTTCGCGCTCGACCGAGGCCTTCTTCGGTCGTCGGCGCGGCAAGACCCTGAAGCCGCGCCAGGCCGAACAGCTTGGCCGGCTGCTTCCCCTCTGGAAGATCGATCTGGGCAAGGCGCCGCCGGCTTCGCTCGTGGCGCTGTTCGACCATGCGCCGGACAAGGTCTACCTGGAAATCGGCTTCGGCGGCGGCGAGCATCTGCTGCATCGCGCCGGGCTGATGCCCGGGGCTGGCTTCATCGGCGTCGAGCCCTTCGTCAATTCCATGGCGAAATTCGTCTCCGCCGCCGATGACGAGGGCGTCGGTAATGTTCGTCTCCACGATGACGATGCGACGCAGTTGCTCGACTGGCTGCCGGATTCCTGCCTCGACGGGATCGACCTTTTGTATCCCGACCCTTGGCCGAAGCCGCGTCACTGGAAGCGGCGTTTCGTCAATCGCGCCAATCTCGACCGCTTCGCCCGCGTGCTGAAGCCTGGCGCCTTGTTCCGTTTCGCGTCCGACATCGACACCTATGTCAACTGGACGCTCCGGCACATCCATGCGCACCCGGATTTCGACTGGCCGGCCCGCAACGCGTCCGACTGGCGCACCCCTTACGAGAACTGGCCCGGCACGCGCTATGAGGCGAAGGCCCTGCGTGAGGGCCGCACGCCTGCCTATTTGACTTTCGTGCGCCGATAGACGCGCGAATTCGCTTCTGGGATCGGCGGCGACTGGCTAGCATGTCGGCGACAACGCAAAACGGGAACGGGGGCGATGGTGGATCTGCCTGACCGGGAAGTGATCGACTGGCTGCTGGCCGGCGATGTGGCGATTCAATACGCCGTGCGCCGCGACCTGCTGGATACCGATCGGCCGGACTTGCGCGCCCGAATCGCCACCGAGGGATGGGGCTCGCGCTTTCTGGCGGCGCGCAATCCGGACACGAGTTGGGGCAGGGAGTTCTACCAGCCCAAATGGACCAATTCGCATTACACGCTGCTCGACCTGAAGAATCTCGGTCTCGACCCGGCAAACGAGCCGGTCCGGCAGAGCATCGCGCACATACTGGCGACCGAAAAGCGCCCCGATGGCGGCGTGGGGCCCGGCAAGTCGGGCAATCGATCGGATGTTTGCGTCGCGGGCATGTTTCTCAACTACGCCAGTTACTTCGGCCTGCCGGAGGAAGGCCTGAGCTCGGTCGTCGATTTCATCCTCGGCCAGAAGATGCCGGATGGCGGATTCAACTGCCTGTCCAACACCGCGCATCCGCACCATTCCTCGCTGCACACCTCGATATCCGTGCTTGAGGGATTTCGGCAGTTCCTCGATGACGGCCATACCTGGCGCGCCGGCGATATCTCCGCCGCGATGCGAAGCACGCGCGAATTCATCCTGATGCACCGCTTCTTCCGTTCCGACCATACCGGCAAGGTAATCAGTCCGGGCTTCCTGCGCTGGCCCTATCCGTTTCGCTGGAAATACAACGTCTTGCGTGCGCTCGATCATTTCGCCGCCGCCGGGATCGCCTATGATCCGCGCATGCGCGAGGCGCTGGATCATATCGTCGCGAAACGGCGTCCCGATGGCCGCTGGCAGGCTTACGCGGCCTATCCGGGCGAGCAGCACTTCGTCATGGAGGAGGCCGGCAAGCCGTCGCGCTGGATCACGTTGATTGCCAGCCGCGCCCTGCGCGCCTATCGCTCATGATTGGCGCGTGCGGTCGCTATTCCGCCGAGGCCACCCGCAGCGGCGAGCGGCCTGGCACGATGCGGACGACCGAATAGCCCTCGCGCTTCAGCTGCAACAGGAAATTCGGCAGCATTGCAGCCGTGCGCGGCTGCAGGTCGTGGAACAGGACGATGCCGCCGCCCATGCGGTGCAGTCCCGACATGGTGCGCGCCGCGACCTGTGTCGGGGCCGACTTGAAATAGTCCTTCGAATCGATGTCGACGTCGAGCACGACAACTCCGCGCGACGCCATGTAAGCGCGCAGCCGGCCCGAGTCCGCCAGATAGGGGAAGCGGAAGAACTTGATGGGCCCCGCGCCGGCGTCGCGAATGGCTTTCTCGCCGCGATCGATCTCGGCGACCGCCTTGTCGAAGCTCATATGGGCGAGGTTCGGATGGCCCCAGGTGTGATTGCCGATGGAGTGTCCGCGCGCCGCGACCTTGCGCACCAGCTGCGGATTGCGATGCGCCATCTGGCCCACCATCAGGAAGGTCGCCTTGACGCCGAACCGGTCGAGCGTGTCGAGGATCGAATCGGTGCGCCCCGGTACAGGCCCGTCGTCGAAGGTCAGCACCACTTCGCGCGGCTTGAGCTGGATGTCGTAGATGTTGGAGACCGCGATCGTGCGCCCCGCGAGCCGGCCGGGCGAGGGTATCAGACCGTCCATCACGCGCCGGTCCGGCCGGATGAAGGCGGCGGCGATTTCCGGGCCGCCGGCGCCGGAGTCGGCATGAAACTTCTTCGGTGCGGTATCGGTGGAGCAGCCGGCCAGCAGGCCGAGGCACATCAGGGCAGGCAGAAGACGCGCGCACATGGCAACTCGAACCGTTGAATCGCAGTCGTTTTACCCGAATTATGGTTAACGGAGCGTTTCGGGACCGGCCGCGCCGGGCTGCCCCCTTTTCGGCCCGCCCCTTGCGTCCCGGGCACGCGAGGCGTATATGGAATTCAAATTCTTGGTCATCCGAACAAGAGTGGGCCCGCGAGGACCCGCTCTTTTTGTTTTAGCGAAGAGGTTTGCAGACACTTGAGCGACGCATATCTGGCTCCGATCCAAAACGACGAAAAACGCATCGTCCGCGAGACGGGCGTCGATGCGCGCGTCGCTGCGATCATAGAGCCGGTGCTCAACTC
>JBAQHA010000846.1:0-10020 GCA_049288075.1 Oricola sp. | reverse complement strand
ATTGAGGCGCGTCCGGGCAGCAACCGGATTAACAATACGATAACACGAAAAAACCGCGGGCCGAAGCCCGCCGCGATCACTTTTGAAGCATGCCCGCCACGGCCGCGGAATTGCCACCGACCTCCTGACAGAAGGGTGTCAGGAGATCGCTGCTACGATCCGGCGTGAATCTCCGCACAAAGGATCGTCGCAATGAATTTCGTCTCGATACGCATCATCACCGATGACATCAAACGCCTCGTCGGATTCTACGAACAGGTGACCAGCCTCCCGGCGGCGTGGTTCACCGACGACTTCGCCGAACTCGCGATGCCGTCCTGCACCCTGGCGATCGGCAGCACGCGCACGCTGCAGTTGTTCGACGGCGGCGGCGGTATCCGGCCCGCCGCCAATCGCAGCGCGATCGTCGAGTTCCTCGTCGATGACGTGGACCGGGAATACGAGCGGCTGAAGCCGGTCATCGGCGATGTCGTCCAGGTGCCGAAGACCATGCCCTGGGGCAACCGCTCCCTGCTGTTCCGCGATCCCGACGGCGCGCTGGTCAATCTGTTCACGCCGGTCGGCGCGGATGCAAAACGGAAATTCAGCCGAAACTAGCCGCCGCAGGCACATGCAAAAAGCGCCGCGCCTGTCACGACGCGGCGCCGGAAGTTCGGGCGGAAATTTCCCGCCGGGTTCAGTTCACGTCGAAGACCAGCGGCTTGGCCGACAGGATTTCCGGGAAGGTGCGCACCTCGTCCAGCACGTCCTCGCTGACCGGTTCGTCGACATAGAGCAGCGCGATCGCGTCGCCGCCCGGCCGGTTGCGGCCGAGCTGGAAGTTGGCGATGTTGACGCCGTGCTTGCCGAAGGTCGTGCCGAGGATACCGATGATGCCCGGCGCGTCGTTGTTGGTCGTGTAGACCATGTTCTTGCCGACCTCGGCGTCGAGGTTGATGCCCTTGATCTGGATGAAGCGCGGCTTGCCGTCCGAGAACACCGTTCCGGCGACCGAGCGCGACTGGTTCGCCGTCGTCACCGTCAGCTTGATGTACCCGTCGAAGACGCCGGTCTTGTCGCGCTTGACCTCGGAGACGATGATGCCCCGTTCCTTCACCATCACCGGCGCCGACACCATGTTGACATCGGACACCTGCGGCCGGATCAGGCCGGCGAGGACGGCGCTCGACAATGCCTTTGTGTTCATCTCCGCGGTCGCGCCGTCATAGAGGATCTCCACCTCCTTGATCGCGCTTTCCGTGACCTGGCCGACGAACGCGCCCAGCACTTCGGCAAGCTTGACGAAGGGCTTCAGCCGCGGCGCTTCTTCCGCCGAGATCGACGGCATGTTGATCGCGTTGGTCACCGCGCCCTTGAGCAGATAGTCCGACATCTGCTCGGCGATATGCAGCGCGACATTCTCCTGCGCTTCCATCGTCGATGCGCCGAGATGCGGCGTGCAGACGACGTTCGGCAGGTGGAACAGTTCGTTCTTGACCGCCGGCTCCACCTCGAACACGTCGATGCCGGCGCCCGCCACCTTGCCGGACTTCAGCGCCTCGACGAGGTCTTCCTCGACGATCAGGCCGCCTCGCGCGCAGTTGATGATGCGCACGCCGTCCTTCATCCTGGCGATCGCCTTGGCATCGATGATGTTTCGGGTCTTGTCGGTCAGCGGCGTGTGCAGAGTGATGAAGTCGGCGCGGGAGAACAATTCCTCCAGTTCCACCTTCTCGACGCCCAGTTCCATCGCCCGCTCCGGCGACAGGAACGGATCGAAGGCGACGACATGCATCTTCAGGCCGACGGCGCGTGTGGCGACAATCGAGCCGATATTGCCGCAGCCGATCAGACCCAGCGTCTTGCCGGTGATCTCGACGCCCATGAACTTCGATTTTTCCCACTTGCCGGCGCTCGTCGAGGCGTGCGCCTCGGGCAGTTGGCGCGCGACGGCGAAGATCATCGCGATGGCGTGTTCGGCGGTCGTGATCGAATTGCCGAACGGCGTGTTCATCACGATGATGCCGCGCCGCGAGGCGGCCGGGATGTCGACATTGTCGACGCCGATGCCGGCGCGGCCGACGACCTTCAGCTTGGTCGCCGCCTCGATCAGCTTCTCGGTGACCTTGGTCGCCGAGCGGATCGCCAGTCCGTCATACTGGCCGATGATTTCGGCGAGCTTGTCCTTGTCCTTGCCCACGTCGGGCAGATAATCGACTTCGACGCCGCGATCGCGGAAGATCTGGACTGCGGTTTCTGAGAGTTTGTCGGATACGAGTACGCGCGGTGCCATGACGGCCTCCATCATTCGTTCAAAGGTGCAGGTTGGGGATCGGCGGGCGGCGTCGGCCGCCCGCTGCAAACGGATCAGGCGGCGGCTTTGAGTGCCGCTTTCTGGGTCTCGAAGGCCCAGTCGAGCCACGGCATCAATGCCGCGAGATCGGCGGCTTCCACCGTCGCGCCGGCCCAGATTCTGAGGCCGGGAGGCGCGTCGCGATAGGCGCCGAGATCGTAGGCGACACCCTGCTTGTCGAGCGCGGAGACCATCGCCTTGGCGAATGCCGCCTGGTCTTCGTCCGAAAGCGCCGTGACCGCCGGATCGACGATCTTGAGGCAGACCGACGTGTTCGAACGTGTCGCCGGATCGACGGCGAGGTTGGCCAGCCATCCGCAAGCGTCGGCGTGATCCTGGATGACCTTGAAGTTGGCGTCCGCGCGCGCGATCAGCGCGTCGAGACCGCCGATCGACTTCGCCCATTTGAGCGCATCGAGATAGTCCTCGACGCACAGCATCGACGGCGTGTTGATCGTCTCGCCGGAGAAGACGCCCTCGATCAGCTTGCCGCCCTTGGTCATGCGGAAGATCTTCGGCATCGGCCAGGCCGGCGTATGGGTTTCCAGCCGTTCGACCGCGCGCGGCGACAGGATGATGACGCCGTGGCCGCCCTCGCCGCCGAGCACTTTCTGCCAGGAGAAGGTGGTGACGTCGAGCTTGTCGAAATCGAGGTTCTGGGCGAAAGCGGCCGATGTGGCGTCGCAGATCGTCAGGCCTTCGCGGTCGGCCGGGATGAAGTCGCCGTTCGGTACGCGCACGCCGGAGGTGGTGCCGTTCCAGGTGAAGACGACGTCGCGGGAGAAGTCGATCTGTGCGAGGTCCGGCAACGCGCCGTAGCCGGCCTGGATCTTGCGCACGTCGGGCAGCTTCAACTGCTTGACCACGTCGGTGATCCAGCCCTCGCCGAAGGATTCCCAGGCCACCATGTCGATGCCGCGCGGGCCGAGCAGCGACCACATCGCCATTTCGACGGCACCGGTGTCGGACGCGGGCACGATGCCGATCCGGTACGATGCGGGTACGCCGAGGATCTCGCGCGTCAGTTCGATCGCTTCGGCGAGTTTGGCCTTGCCCGGCTTGGAACGGTGCGAGCGGCCGAGCGTCGATACGTCGAGGCTTTCGGGCGCCCAACCTAGACGCTTCGCGCACGGACCTGAGGAAAAACGGGGATTTGCCGGACGCACGTCCGGCGTGTGCAGAGTCGCTGTCATGGTCTATCCTTCCAGATAGTTAGCCTCTCGTTGGGGAGAGGTGTCCCACGTGCGGCGTTATTCCTTCGTCCGTTTCCGGTCAAGATGATTCATGCGGGCTGCGTCGAAATTGATCGGCCCGAAACGAAAGAGGGCCGCCGAAGCAGCCCTCCCGGCCCCATCTTGTGTCCGTGCCTACCAGATCGCGTAGCGCAGGCCGACATTGATCTGGTGCGTGCCGTAGCCGTTGGCCGACAGGCCCGCGCCGGTGGTGCCGCCGGTCGACAGAAGCGACGCGCCGAAATTCATGTAGCGGTACCCGAATTCGACCGTCGTATTCGGATTGACAGCGTAACCGACACCGGCGGCAAGGCTGTAACCGAGGCGATAATCGACGCCCTGGGTGACTGTGCCCGGTTGCGTGTAGGGCGTATTGAGGGCCGGTTGGTCCGCGACGCCGAAGGCCTGGCAGCCTTCCACATGCACGTCGGCGTTGGTCGGTACGCAGAGCACCGAGTCCGTTTCCTGGCGCCATGCGACCCGGCCGATGCCGATGCCCGCGCCCACAAAGGGCGTGAAGCCCCAGAACTTGCCGAGATCCGCATAGACGTTCGCCATCGCATAGGTGGCGTCGTAGCGGACCGAATCCTGGTCGATACAGTTGTCGATGAAATAGTCGGCCATGACCGTGCCGCCCAAACCGTCCGGCACCAGGCCAAGGCCGTTACAGGGGTTCGGGTCGGTCGGCTGCACCGCCAGCGGATCGAGCGGGAAGGCGCTCACGGCGTCCTCGTACATCAGCTGCGACGTCGCGTAGTCGGTGCCCGCGAGCCGTCCCGCGACCGCGTCGAGGCGCAGGAACTCGTTGAACCGGTAGCCGACGCCGGCGTCGAAATAGAACCCGTCGGTGTAATTGTTGTCGAGATAGGTGGATGTCGTCGGGTTACCGTAGATGCTGACATCCTGGTTGCCGTTCAGGTTCAGGCCTATGTCGCCGCGGATATACCAGCCGGACCCGAGTTCGGCCGGCTTGGCGAAATTCGCGTCGTCGATGAAGACACCGTCCAAGTCGGCGGCCGATGCCTGCATACCCACCAGACAAAGCAGGGCTGCACCAAGAGCCTGCATTCGTTTCATCGTTTTCGTCATGGCTCAACTCTCTCACATTGGCTGCGATCGAGACCGATTCGTGCCCGCTCGTCCGCCGTCTTCACGCACTATTAAGGACAAGGGTTAAGCCGCGGTTAAGCATGTTTCTTAACCTGTATATTTAACGCGAAAGAAAAGGCCCGGCCGCTTTCGCGACCGGGCCCGAACCCGTGGGGAAGTACTGGGGTCTTACTTGTAGACCGGCAGCGGCTCCGGTTGGTAGACCACCTCGACCGGTTTCTGGCAGCCGCCGAGCTTGTAGCGGAGACCGGCGCGAACCTGGTGGCTGGAAATGCCGCCGTCATGTCCGTATCCGGCGTTCAACGCGGTGCCGAACATCTCGCCGCTGGTGATGCGCTGATACTTGTAGCCGAAGTCGGCGGACGTGCTGCAGGTTACGTCGACCGATACGCCGGCCATGAGCGCGTAGGCGAAGCGCCAGTCGTAGCGGCCGCCGTGATAGGTCGTGTCGCAGTTCGCCGGATTGCCGTCCTCGCAGGCCGTGTTCCGCAGCGTGCCCCAGTGAACATGGGAACCGCCGAAGCCGCCGCCGACATAGGGCGTGAACCGGCCATAGGTGCCGAGGTCGACATAGGCGTTCGCCATCAGCGTCAGCGCGCTGAATGTCGCCACGTCGGTCGACGTACAGGCCACGGCGCCGCCGCCGAAGTCGCAGGTGCCGAAGGTGTGGCCGGTAAACTGGCCGTTGCCCCACCAGTCCAGCGTCACGTCGCTGCGCAGGTAGTGGTTGTACTTGTAGCCGACACCGGCGCCCAGCGTATAGGAGCCGCGGAAGCTGTCCCCGAACAGCGTGGCCGTGACAAGGGTCGGGCCGACGTCCGCGATCGCGTATTCGCCGTTGCGGGCCTGATGCCAGGCGTAGCCGACGTCGCCGCGGAGATACCAGCCCGACACTTCGGTCGGCATCGCCTCGGGCGCCTGATAGGCGGGCGATTCGATTACGGTCGGTTCGTAAATGTCCGCCGCCGCCGCCGGCATGACGCCGGCTGCCGCGAACACGGCGCCGCTCAGCAGGTATTTCGCTGCGCTTTTCATGGTTTGATCCTTCCAACAGCCCAGAAACTCGAAACAGGCTTCTCGCAGCCCTCGGGCCGAATATTGAAAGGGAATGGTTAAAACCGGCTTAACCCTGTTCCTTTACCGTGTTTATTCACCATACCGGGCTCATGACCATGAAAAACGGCGCCTCGCGGCGCCGTTCCGATGACCTTGCTTCGCGTGGTTCAGGCGGCGCTCTTGAGGCCCGCGATCGCGCTGACGATGTCGTCGACGACCTGTTCGACCATGCGCCGGTCGTCGCCTTCCGCCATCACGCGAATGACCGGTTCGGTTCCCGACGGGCGGATGACCAGGCGGCCCGTGTCGCCGAGGCGGCTGCGGCCCTCGTCGATCGCCGATTGCACATGATTGTCCTCCAGCGGCTTGCCGCCCCTGAAACGGACATTCTTCAGCACCTGCGGCACCGGTTCGAACTTGCGGCAGACTTCGCTCGCCGGCTTGCCGGCGGAGCGGATGCAGGCCAGCACCTGCAATGCCGAGATAAGTCCGTCGCCGGTGGTCGAGTAATCGGACAGGACGATATGGCCCGATTGTTCCCCGCCGACATTGTAGCCGTGCTCGCGCATGTGCTCGACGACATAGCGGTCGCCCACCTTGGTGCGCGCCAGGTCCAGTCCCTTGGCGTTGAGGAAGCGCTCGAAGCCGAGATTGGACATCACCGTCGCCACCACGCCGCCGCCGGTCAGGCGGCCGTCGGAATGCCAGCTTTCGGCGATCAGGGCCATCAGCTGGTCGCCGTCGACGACCTTGCCGGTTTCGTCGACGATCAGCACCCTGTCGGCATCGCCGTCGAGCGCGATGCCGAGATCGGCGCGCACCTCGTGCACCTTCTTCGACAGGCCGAGCGGATTGGTCGAGCCGCAATCCAGGTTGATATTGGTCCCGTTCGGCTCGTTGTTGATCGTGAACACCTCGGCGCCCAGTTCCCACAGCGCGGCGGGAGCAGCCTTGTAGGCGGCGCCATTGGCGCAGTCGACGACGACGCGCATGCCCGACAGCGTCATGTCCCTCGGGAAGGTGCGCTTGGCGAATTCGATATAGCGGTAGAGATCGCCCTCGACGCGTTTCGCCCGGCCCACCTTGTCGGCCTTGGCCAGTTTGCTCGACAGGTCGGCATCGAGCAGGCGCTCGATCTCCATCTCGATCGTGTCGGACAGCTTGTAGCCGTCCGGGCCGAACAGCTTGATGC
Source organism: Oricola sp. (assembly GCA_049288075.1). Taxonomy (GTDB): domain Bacteria; phylum Pseudomonadota; class Alphaproteobacteria; order Rhizobiales; family Rhizobiaceae; genus Oricola. Next base: position 3,098 of record JBAQHA010000846.1, on the reverse strand, counting down.
CGTTGTCCTCGAAGGGATTGTGCGACGCCGAGACCATCACGCCGATATCGGCGCGCAGCGACCGCGTCAGCATCGCGACGGCCGGTGTCGGCACCGGACCGAGCAGGAACACGTCCATGCCGGCGGCCGTGAACCCGGCCACCAGGGCATATTCGATCATGTAGCCCGAAAGCCGCGTGTCCTTGCCGATGACGACGCGATGCCGGTGGCCGCCGCGATGGAAGGCGACGCCGACCGCCATGCCGACCTTCATCGCCACTTCCGGCGTCATCGGAAACATGTTTGACGTGCCACGGATGCCGTCGGTGCCGAAGTATTTCCGCGTCATGCTCAATCCGTTCAGTGCGTTGTTTATAGGTCTATGCGTGCCGCTTCGCCCGGTGAGTTGATATACAACACGCTCAGGCATGAAAAAAGGCCGCCAGGGCGGCCTCTTGTTGATGGGTTTCGGTCAGGGTTAACCCTGCGGCTGCGGTTCCAGCCCGCCCGTGTCGTGCTCGTCGCCGGGCTTCTTGTCGGCTTTCTCCTTCGATCCGGCCTTCGGCACCGCCGAGCCGCGCGACGGCGGCGTGTCGTCGCCCATGTCGCGTGCCGGTTTCTGGCCGGCGAGCAGCGCCTTGATCTCGTCGCCCGAAAGCGTCTCGTATTCGAGCAGTCCCTCGGCGAGCGTGATCCAGTCCTTCTTCTTGGTGGTCAGGATCTTGCGGGCCGCGACATAGGCCTCGTCGATCAGGCGACGCACTTCCATGTCGATGATCTGGGCGGTGTCTTCGGAGATGTTCTTCTGCTGGGCCACGGAATGGCCGAGGAAGACCTCCTGCTGGTTCTCGCCATAGGCGACCTGGCCGAGCTTGTCGGAGAAGCCCCACTGCGTCACCATCGCGCGCGCCAGCTTGGTCGCCTGCTCGATGTCGGACGACGCGCCCGAGGTGATGTTGTCCTTGCCGAACTTCAGCTCCTCGGCGATGCGCCCGCCCATCATGATCGCAAGACGCGAGATCATGTATTTGTAGCTCATCGAGTAGCGGTCGCCCTCGGGAAGCTGCATCACCATGCCGAGCGCGCGGCCGCGCGGGATGATCGTCGCCTTGTGGACGGGATCGGTCGACGGCACGTTGAGCGCGACGATGGCATGGCCCGCCTCGTGATAGGCGGTCAGTTGCTTTTCGGCTTCCGTCATGGCGTTGGAGCGGCGTTCCGCGCCCATCATGACCTTGTCCTTGGCATCCTCGAATTCGGCCATCGTGACGAGACGCTTGTTGCGCCGCGCCGCCATCAGGGCGGCCTCGTTGACAAGGTTCATCAGGTCGGCGCCGGAGAAGCCCGGCGTGCCGCGCGCGATGACCTTAAGGTCGACATTCGGAGCCAGCGGCACGTTGCGCACATGCACCTTGAGGATTTTCTCGCGGCCGATGATGTCCGGATTGGGCACCACGACCTGACGGTCGAAACGGCCCGGGCGCATCAGCGCCGGATCGAGCACGTCGGGACGGTTGGTCGCCGCGATCAGGATGATCGATTCATTCGCCTCGAAACCGTCCATCTCGACCAGCAGCTGGTTCAGCGTCTGCTCGCGCTCGTCATTGCCGCCGCCGAGCCCCGCGCCACGGTGCCGGCCCACTGCGTCGATTTCGTCGATGAAGATGATGCACGGCGCGTTTTTCTTCGCCTGCTCGAACATGTCGCGCACGCGGCTTGCGCCGACGCCGACGAACATTTCGACGAAGTCCGAACCGGAAATCGTGAAGAACGGCACGTTGGCCTCGCCCGCGACCGAGCGCGCCAGCAGCGTCTTGCCGGTACCGGGAGGGCCGACGAGCAGCACGCCCTTCGGGATCTTGCCGCCGAGGCGCTGGAACTTCTGCGGATCGCGCAGGAATTCGACGATCTCTTCGAGATCCTGCTTGGCCTCATCCACGCCCGCCACGTCGGCGAAGGTGACGCGGCCATGCGCTTCCGTCAGAAGCTTGGCGCGCGACTTGCCGAAACCCATGGCGCGCGAGCCGCCGCCCTGCATCTGGCGCATGAAGAATATCCACACGCCGAGGATGATGATCATCGGCAGCCAGGTTAACAGCATCGAAATGAAGGAATTCGAACCATCCGTCTCGGGCCGCGCGCGGATTTCCACGCCTTGGCCTTCGAGCCGCTGGACGAGACTGGCGTCGCCCGGCGAATAGGTCTGGAAGGTCGCGCCGGAGTCGCTGTAGGTGCCCATGATCTGGTCGCCGGCGATCGTCACCGATTTCACGCGGCCGGTCGAGACGTCCTGCAGGAACTGCGAGTAGGACACGTCCCGGCTCGCCGTCGCCGTCGGCTGGTTGTCGAACATGTTGAAGAGCGCGATCAGCATCAATGCGATGATCGCCCACAGCGCGAAATTGCGATAATTCGGGTTCATTTTTTTCTCGTGGCTGTGCCGCACCGAATGCCGCGGCAACTCTTGACCTCAAACATAGGTGCGAACATGGGCGTTGCCAAGGCGACAGCGCCCCTCTGCGGCGATTGTGTTCATTCAGGGTAACCGGAAACTGGTGGTACGGGGAGAAGCGGTGCCCCCGTCCTTTCCGCGAGCGCTTGCGCGACCGCGAAATCCGGGCTCGCCAACAAATGGTCGAAACCGTATCCCGTCTCGCGCCTGTTGCGCGACTCGCGGCTGATCCGCACCCGCCCCCCGGCCTTGACCAGCAGGCATCCCGACGCCGTCATGCGATGGCCCGGCGGCGCGTCGGCGCAAAACGCGACGGCCTTGTCGAGCACGCCCTGGGCAGCAAGGTTCGCCCCCTCGCCGGCCCAGCTTGTCGTCGCCGCAAGCGCCAGCGCGAACCCGTCCCGCCTCACGGCGCCGCAAGCGATATCCGCAGCTCGGTTATCCGCGTCGAAACGCCAGGCCTCCGTGTCGCGCAACAGCATGGCCGCGGCTTCCGCTTCGTCCCGGCGCGCCGCGAATGCCGCGCGAACCGCCGCGTCGCCGTGCGCGGTCGCGTCGCCGTCGAGCCTGACCCGGACGCGCTCGAAGCGCCGGTCGCCGTTGGACGGATCCTCGATCCACTCCTGCCCCGTTGTCTCCAGCCAATCGCGCAGCTCCTGCCGGCGCA
>JBAQHA010000845.1:0-3330 GCA_049288075.1 Oricola sp. | reverse complement strand
TTAAGTGGACAGTTCAGCGCCTCGCCGAAGCATTCCGCGCCCCGGTCGATCAGCGCGTCGAGAATGTCCTGTTCGCGCTCGTTCTGCTCCTCGAACACCGATGGCAGGACGACGGCGCCTGCGCCATATTCATCGAGGAAACGGCGCCACGCGATCATCAGAATTCATCAAGATTGAGTCTGAGCCAATTTTTCACGCCGATTGACATCGGCTTACTTGCCTTATGGGCAAAGCGGACGAATAGTCCTGATACTGAGAGGTGGTTCTCCGTGTTCAAGCTGATCCGGGTTGGTCTTGCAGCTGCGTGTATTCAAAGTATCGCTGTTATAACTGCTGCGATCCTGTTTGCCGTTGCGATCCACAACAACATCGTTGGCAACTCAGTTGCTACCAGTGACGCCGCGGGTCTTTCTCAAAAGATGGATTTATACGTACCACTTCTAAGATATATATATCTTATGCTGGCTATCGGAATCATTCTTACTCATAACCGCTGGGCTGAAATTGCATGTGAAGATGTCCGGCGTGTTTCACGCGAAGTAAATCCAATTTCTCCCAGTAAAATTACAGGGTCCGTTTTTGGTCAGCTTTTGATTGTCACCATATGCTTTGGGATTGCCGTGCTTCGCCCGCCACCGTACTTTGTGGGGGCAATAGTCAATTTTCTCGAAGGCAGGTGGATTGGTTCGGCGATATGGTCAGGTGCTATGAGTGTTGCCATGGTCGCATTCGGAGTCAGTGCGGTCGCTGCGAAAAGGGCAATGCAAGAACCTCATACACCGCGCCGGTAGATCGATGTGACAACCATCGCTCAGCACTTGCGAGCGGCATTTTTCCGCTGCCATGTGCTGGCGTGGTGGGGTACTTACAGGGAACAATTAAGTTGGCTGAGGCCTGTTGCGATTCATCGGATTTATGACAGCTACTGACACTCCGAGACTGGGCATTGAACGCCAAAAGCACGGACGGATATTCCATGCTCCTGGATAAAAGCATGCCGGAATTGACCGGAGCGGCCTTCGTTCTTTGGCATGCGCATTAATTCGGGGCAGAAGTCGTGGCCACTGCGGAATGACGAGCCGCAGGAAGACAAGACGCCCGCAACTTCCGGCGACCGCTCCAAGCCCGCACCAGCCCCTCGGTTACAAGCCCGTCGCCGGCATCCACTCCGTTGACCAAGAGCGCGGCAAGGGTGCGGCCACATAGCGATCGATCCCCTGCCTATCCATCCCTGACTCGGATTTCGGCGAGGTCGCATGACACCGTGTAAAGCAGGACCGAAACGATGATATCTCGCCCGCATTGCCAATACGCAGCAAACCAGGTTGCACGTGTTGCTCCCGTGGGAATGGAAACGCTTTACCAATTGCGCCGACGCTCAGACCTGCCTGAGTATCGCACAATCTCGCCCAAATCGACGTTGCGGCGGCCTGCGCCGAATGCTTACCGTCCTCGCCAAACCTGGAACGGACCCGCGATTTCGAGCTGCCGAAAATGCGGCAATTGCGACTATTCCCGGGGCCATGCATCGAGCGCACGCGTCGACAAGTCCGGCCCAGAACGGCGGCAATATCGAAGGCTATTTTCCCGGCATCGGTGCCTTGCTGTTCGCCCTTTCAAGCAGTGCAAGCAGACCTTTCAAAATCTCGATTGGCGGTGGTGGACAGCCGGGGATGTGCAAATCAACCGGCAGGATCTCCGACACTCCGCCTACAACGGCATAGCTGCCGGCGAAACATCCGCCGGTGCCGGCGCAGTCTCCGATGGCAACGACCCATTTGGGGTTGGGTGTAGCCTCGTAGGTCCGCTGCACCGCTTCGCGCATGTTTTTGGTCACCGGCCCTGTGACAAGCAGTACGTCGGCATGGCGCGGCGAAGCAACGAAACGAATCCCAAAACGCTCGAGATCGTAGAAGGCGTTGTTCAGCGCATGCATTTCGAGTTCGCAACCATTGCAGGAACCGGCGTCGACCGCCCGGATCGACAGGCTTCGGCCCAACCTCTTGTGAGCTGAACGGTTAAGAACCGAAGCCAATTCGTTGATCGTGCTGTCGGTCGCCACCGGCGGACGCTCGGTAAGAGGTGGTCGGATCAAGCTTTTGAAAAGGAGTGTTCGCACTGGAGCCTGCCTTAGAGATCGTGGCCCGAATATGAGCAATTGAACGACTTGTTGCAGAGAGGAAAGTCGGCGACGATATTGCCCTCAATCGCGGCCTCGAGAAGCGGCCATTGAAACCATGACGGGTCGCGGAGGCGGCAGCGCTCGATCACGCCCTCCTCGCCGATACGAATCCAAACATGAATGTCGCCCCGGAACCCCTCCGTCAGCGCCATGCCTTCGCGTGGTTCTCTGTTCGGCGCGATTTCGGCTCGGATGGAGCCGATGGGTAGGCGTTGAAGGATCTGTTCGACCAGCGACAGGATCTGTTCGACCTCGCGTATCCGAATCCAGACGCGCGCATTCACGTCCCCCTCCTGGAGAACAGGCACCTCGAAGGTGAGTTCGCCATAGGGGGGATAGCCTGGGCTGCGCCGCGCATCGAAGGGTCGGCCGGAAGCCCGACCGACAAAGCCGCCCGCTCGATATTGCCGGGCAAGCTCCGCCTTAAGCCAGCCCGTTCCAACGGTTCGATCCTGTAGAGAGGTCGTGTTGTCGTACAGCTCGACCAGGGCCGGGAACTGCTGTCTGACCTCGGCGATCAGGGATCGAAGAGCGGTGGTTCCCTCATCATTCACGTCACGGGCGATCCCGCCAGGGATGATGCAATCGCGCATCATGCGATGTTCGAAGGCTGCATCGCATGCGCGCAAGACGCGTTCGCGCAGCACACCGCAATGCGCGTGCATGAGCGGGAAGGCCGCATCGTTGCAGATGGCGCCGATATCTCCCAGATGGTTCGCCAGACGCTCAAGCTCGGCCATCAGTGCGCGCAGCCAAGCCGCTCGCGGTGGAACCTCGACGCCCACTGCTGCCTCGACCGCGCGGGCAAACGCAAACGAATATGCCACCGTGCTGTCGCCTGAAGTTCTTCCCGCAAGTTTGGCGGCGCGATCGAGATCGGCTCCGCCCAAAAGCCCCTCTACGCCCTTGTGTGTATAGCCGAGGCGTTCCTCCAGCCGGACAATCGTCTCGCCACTTGCCGTAAATCGAAAGTGCCCAGGTTCGATGATACCGGCATGAACTGGCCCGACCGCGATCTGGTGTAGACCGTCGCCATCCGCGCGGAGAAACCGATAGGAGGATTCTGGGTATGTCCCTTTCGTGCGTGCGCCTAAAGGAAACTCGACCTCCCACTTACCGTGATCGAGCCACGGTCTCGTGTCGGGCAT